>NZ_JBFUBG010000067.1:0-36052 GCF_056405875.1 Rhizobium sp. P1_E6
CTGAAGCCGTGGCAACAGCCAGTGCGTCGCAAAACCGGCCGTACAGGTAAGCGCCAGTGAATTGCCGCGCCGCCGTGCCGTCAGCGATGCCGTTGCCTCGCGCACGAGTTGGAAGGCTGTGCGCAGCGTCGCGAAGTAATCGCGGCCCTCGGTCGTCAGCAGAATCTGCCGCGTACGCCGCTCGAAAAGCGACACGCCAAGCGAGGCCTCGAGATCGCGAATCTGCAAGCTGACAGCGCCCGGTGTGACATGCAGCTCGTGCGCTGCCTGCGTCATGCTGAGATGGCGCGCCGCTGCCTCGAAGGCGCGCAAGGCCGAGAGCGAAGGCAAGGGATCAACCATGATTTAGCTCAGCTCAATTATACGAGGAGAAATGCTCGTTTGCCGGACACGTAGAGATACTAATAAAAACAAATGTCTCTGGCAAATCTGCGTCGGTTTGCTCGAGAGAACGATTTAGCAAAGCTCGATGAAGGAGATTATCATGGCTGTACAGAGAACCATGGGAACCGGTGAATGGGCCATGCTGATCGTCTTGTCGCTTCTCTGGGGCGGCTCCTTCTTCTTCAACGGCATTCTGGTGAAGGCGCTGCCGCCTTTCACGATCGTGACCGCGCGCGTGCTACTTGCCGCCATCGCGCTCAATCTGATCGTGCGGGCGATGGGACATACCATGCCGCGCGACAGGCAGAGCTGGATCGCTTTCTTCGGCATGGGACTCTTGAATAATATGATCCCCTTCTGCCTGATCGTCTGGGGCCAGACGCATATTGCGAGCGGCCTTGCCTCGATCCTCAACGCCACGACGCCGCTTTTCGCCGTGGTCGTCGCCCACCTGCTGACGGCAGACGAGAAGCTGACGGCAAACCGTCTCTTCGGCGTGATCGTCGGTTTTGCCGGCGTAGCCTACATGATCGGCTTCGATGTCTTGAGGGATCTCGGTTCGAACGTGCTCGCCCAGCTCGCGGTCCTCGGTGCGGCCTTCTCCTACTCCCTGGCAGGCATCTGGGGCCGGCGATTCCGCCGGATGGGCCTGGCGCCTTTGATCCCAGCCGCCGGACAGGTGACGGCTTCGACTGTGCTCATGCTGCCGATCGCCCTGATTGCCGACCAACCCTGGACGCTCGCCATCCCCTCTGCCGAGACCTGGCTGGCGCTGCTCGGCCTCGCGATACTCTCCACGGCTGTGGCCTATGTTCTGTTCTTCCGAATCCTGGCCACGGCTGGAGCCACCAACCTGATGCTGGTAACCTTCTTGATCCCCGTCAGTGCGATCCTGCTAGGGGCGCTAGCGCTCGGCGAGCAGTTGCAGCTCAAGCATCTGATCGGCATGGCGCTGATCGCCGTCGGCCTTGCGGCGATCGATGGAAGGCTCGTCAACTTGGGGAAGAGGCGCACTGCCTGATGTGATTCAGCAGGCGAGGTCCGCGACGACGGAATCGAGGATCAGCATGCCTGACGGAGTGCAGCGCAGCCGCGAATTGCCGATCCGTTCGATGAAGCGGTGTTCCAGTAAAAACTCTTCGCGTTTCGGATCGAGATCGCGGCCGGAAAGCTGCTGCCAGCGAGCGAGATCGACGCCTTCTTTCAGGCGCAGGCCCATCAATAGCAGTTCGTCGGACTGTTCCTCGAAGCCGAGGCGCTCCTCGTCGACGATGCCGTGCCCGTCGCGCTCGACGAGGTCCAGCCAAGCCTCAGGTTTGCGTTCCGTAGCGGTTGCGATCTTTTCTGCGCAGCGCGTCAGGCGCCCATGCGCGCCAGGGCCGATGCCGGCATAATCACCGTAGCGCCAATAGGTGAGGTTATGTCGGCTCTCCGCGCCGGGCCGGGCGTGGTTGGACACCTCATAGGCAGGCAGTCCTTCACGCTCGGTGATTTCCTGCGTGGCCTCATAGAGTTCAGCGGACTGGTCCCCATCAGGCACGATCAGCTTTCCGGCCTTGTGCAGGCCATAGAAGGGCGTGCCTTCCTCGATGGTCAGCTGATAGAGCGAGAGATGATCGACCGCATAGGAGATCGCTTCCTTCAGTTCGCGCTCCCATTCTTCCACCGTCTGGTTCGGCCTGGCATAGATCAGGTCGAAGGACATGCGCGGGAAGATGTCGCGCGCCAGCTTGATCGCCTTCAGCGCATCGGCGACGTCGTGCAGCCGCCCGAGGAATTTCAGGTCACGGTCGTTGAGCGCCTGCACGCCGAGCGACACACGGTTGACGCCGGCAGCGCGATAGCCGCGGAAGCGTTCCGCCTCGACGCTGGAAGGGTTGGCCTCCATCGTGATCTCGATGCCATCAGGCACATGCCAGTACCGCGAAATGCCATCAAGGATCGCATCGACCGTTTCCGGCTTCATCAGCGAGGGCGTGCCCCCGCCGAGGAAGATGCTGGTCACCGTCTTCGGCCCGCTCATCTGGCGGGCAGTGGCGATCTCCTTCAGGAAAGCGGCGACATAGCGCTCCTGATCGACCGGCTGATGCCGGACATGGCTGTTGAAATCGCAATAGGGACACTTCGCCGCGCAGAAAGGCCAATGCACATAGACCCCGAAACCGGGCTCGCCGGTATCTGGCAGAAGCTTTGCGTCGGGCATCAGCGCAGGCGACTCGATCATGTTCAAAGCTTGGCCCTATGCTTCCAGGCAGGTTTCGACAAAGAGCTTGAAGGCGCGGGCGCGATGCGACAGAGCCTGCGGTTTGCCGATACTCCAGCCATGCTTTTCTTCCGCGCTCATCTCGCCGAACGTCACATCATAGCCTTCCGGCTGGAAAACCGGATCATAGCCGAAACCCTGCATTCCGCGCGGCGGCCAGGCGACGGTGCCTTCCACTTCGCCGCGGAAAAGCTCGGTATGGCCATCCGGCCAGGCAAGGCAGAGCACGCTGACGAAACGCGCGGTGCGCTGTTCGGGCTTCTTGGCGCCGGCCTTTTCCAGTGCCTTCTCGACCTTTTCCATCGCCATGCCAAAATCGCGGGTGCCGTTGCCGGTCTCCGCCCAGTCGGCCGTGTAGACACCCGGATCGCCGCCGAGTGCATCGACGACGAGACCCGAATCGTCAGAAAGCGCCGGCATGCCCGAGGCTTCAGCCGAGGCGAGCGCCTTGATCGTCGCATTTTCCTCGAAGGTCGTCCCGGTTTCCTTGGGTTCGATGAAATTGAGTTCGGCAGCCGATTTGGCGGTAAAGCCGAGCGGCCCGATCAGATCCTGAATCTCGCGGATCTTGCCCTGGTTATGGCTGGCAACGACAATGGTCTTGGTTTCGAGCTTACGCATAAAATATCCTTATTCCATGCCCCAGATTTTCGCCTCCGCGCATTCCAGGCTGTTGCCATCAGGATCGCGGAAATAAATCGATCGGCCGCCCTGCGGCCAGTGAACCTCGGATTCGATACCGATACCGGCTGCCTGCAGCTTCCTGGCCATCTGATCGAGATAATCTCCCGAAACCCTGAAGCAGGCATGGCCCTTTCCGGTCGTGCCATGCGGCGGAACCTGCAGACTGTCAGGTGCCGGCGGCTTCATCGTTTCCTTCGGGTTAAAGATCAGCAGTACGCCCGATCCGCACCGGAAGAACACATGGCGGTTGCCCGACCGTGCGATCTTCTCGAGACCCAGCACATTCCCGTAGAAGGCTTCAGCCGCATCGAGATCTGCGGCATAAAGCGCGGTTTCAAGAATGCCTTCGATCGGGTGGGCCATTACCGCCTCTTGGTCCGGCTGTCCCCGAAACGGGGACAAGGAAAATTCATTGATAGGCCCGAACGGATGCCCTCAGGCGATTGCCTGCTTCTGCAGGTCCACCAGTTCGGCGATACCGGCCTTGGCAAGGCCCATCAGCGAAGAAAATTCTTCCTCGGTGAAAGGCGTGCCTTCCGCCGTGCCCTGAATCTCGACGATACCGCCGGCGCCCGTCATGACGAAATTGGCATCGGTTTCGGCAGAAGAATCTTCGAGATAGTCGAGGTCGATAACCGGCTGGCTGGCGAAGATGCCGCAGGAGATCGCCGCGACATGATCCTTCAGGACGCGGTCGGCCTTGATCATGTTGCGGGTTTCCATCCAGCGCAGGCAGTCGTAAAGCGCAATCCAGGCCCCGGTGATGGAGGCCGTACGCGTGCCGCCATCCGCCTGGATAACGTCGCAGTCGAGCGTGATCTGGCGCTCGCCGAGCGCGGTCAGGTCGACCACAGCGCGCAGCGAACGGCCGATGAGGCGTTGGATCTCCTGCGTGCGGCCACCCTGTTTGCCGGTAGCGGCTTCGCGCTTCATACGCTCGCCTGTCGCGCGCGGCAACATGCCGTATTCGGCGGTAACCCAGCCCTTGCCGCTATTGCGCAGCCATGGCGGTGTCTTGTCTTCAAGGCTTGCCGTGCAGAGCACATGCGTATCGCCGAATTTCACCAGGCAGGAGCCTTCGGCATGCTTGGAAAAATTGCGCTCGAAGGAGACCTTGCGCATCTGGTCTGTTTTTCTGCCTGAAGGCCGCATTCTCTTCTCCTGAAACATGATGCCGAAAAGCGTGAGCGGGTCCCGGCAATGCCATGCCTGCATCTGTATTGTCGCCCGCTTCTACGATTGGCTGCGTGCATTTGCAAATTCCCTTTTGCCACGGGGGTAAGTTTGGCTATATTTCCCGGATATCATTCAGTACGGGTGCGAAAGTTCATGAGCTACAGGTCGACATCGGTTTCGGATGCCGTGGCCGCGCTGGATGAACGATCCAAGGAAATCTTCCGACGTATCGTCGAAGGTTATCTGGAGCACGGCGAACCGTTGGGTTCCCGCAATCTGTCACGTCTTCTGCCCATGTCACTGTCGCCCGCCTCTGTGCGCAATGTCATGAGCGACCTGGAAGAACTGGGGCTCATCTATTCGCCGCATGTCAGTGCCGGCCGCCTGCCCACGCAGGTGGGGCTGCGCTTCTTTGTCGATGCCTTCATGCAGGTCGGCGATCTCTCTGTCGAGGAGCGCGCCAGCATCGACCGACAGGTGCGGGCCGGAAACCGCGACAATCCCGTGGAATCGATGATGAACGAGGCAAGTCGCATGCTCTCGGGCATTTCGCGCGGCGCCGGCCTCGTCATCACGTCCAAGAGCGATTCGGTGCTGAAGCATGTCGAGTTCATCCGCCTGGAGCCTACCAAGGCTCTGGCCGTGCTTGTCGGTGATCACGATCAGGTGGAAAACCGAATCATCGAGCTGCCTGCGGGCGTTACCTCTTCGCAGCTCACCGAAGCCGCAAATTTCCTCAACGCGCACATGACCGGGCAAACGCTGCCGGAATTGCGCCTGCAATTGAGCCGACTGAAAGATGAAGTTCGCCACGAGCTCGATGCGCTGTCGCGGGATCTCGTGGAGCGTGGCATTGCCGTATGGGCCGGCAACTCGGACGAGACAAAGCCAGCGCAACTCATCATCCGCGGCCGCGCAAACCTGCTGGAAGGCGTGGGCGGGGCGGAAGACCTCGACCGTCTGCGCCTGCTCTTTGACGACCTGGAGAAGAAGGACAGCTTGATCGAGCTCCTGAACCTTGCTGAAAGCGGACCCGGCGTGCGCATCTTCATCGGTTCGGAGAACAAGCTCTTCTCGCTTTCCGGTTCCTCCCTGATCGTTGCCCCCTATCGCGATGACGACGACCGCATTGTCGGAGCGGTGGGCGTGATTGGCCCCACGCGGCTTAATTATTCCCGCATCGTGCCGATGGTGGACTATACGGCCCAGCTCGTGTCGCGCCTTTCGCGCGGATCTCTCTGATCCCTCACGCGAAACCGGCTGAATTTCAGCTTCTTCGTCACGCAGACTTGATTTTTTCCGGCCAAACATCGATATCGGGCGCATCTGAGAATATATGAACCGGAGACCGTCATGACTGATGAAACGACGCAAAACGGACCTGACGCAGCTGCGGCAGAAGCCGCAGCCGACGCTGCCGCAAACGTCGAGAATGAAGCCGTGAAGGAAGCAGCTGCAAGCGAACCAGATCCGCTTGAGCTTCTGAAGGCCGAGAATGCCGAACTGCGCGACCGCTATTTGCGGCTCGCGGCCGAAATGGACAATCTGCGCCGCCGCACGGAGCGCGAGGTCAAGGATGCCAAGTCCTATTCCGTCGCAGGCTTCGCTCGCGACATGCTGGCCGTCTCGGACAACCTGCGCCGCGCGCTCGACGCCATTCCTGCCGAAGTGAAGGAAACGGCCGATGCCGGCCTGACCACGCTGATTGAAGGTGTGGATATGACCGAGCGTTCAATGCTCTCGGCTCTCGAGCGCCACGGCGTTCGCAAGCTGGAGCCGGTTGGCCAGAAGTTCGACCCGAACTTCCATCAGGCGATGTTCGAAGTGCCGAATACCGAAGTGCCGAACAATACGGTCGTGCAGGTGGTGCAGGCCGGTTTCTCCATCGGCGAACGCGTGCTGCGCCCGGCCATGGTCGGCGTTGCCAAGGGTGGTCCGAAACTCGTCGAAGCCGAGGCCAACTCGGTGCTGGACGAGAAGGACGCCTAAGACGATAAGGACGCCCGACAATTAAGAAAAGGCCGCGCTGGCGGCCTTTTCTGTTCCTGTCTAACCTTGGTGGATCATATCCGCGCGAAGCGCTCGATCAGCAGATCGAAGAATCCGTCGGCATCCACGTGGCGCATGACCTTCGCATTGCGCTTGCGGTCGGTCACATGCCACCAGTCGACGACCGTCATGCCGACTGTCAGCTCCGACGTCACCTCGATCTCGACATTGCAGTCCCGGCCCTTGAAGAGTTCGGGTTTCAGCAGGTAGGCCACCGTCGTCGGGTCGTGCAGCGGGCCGCCGTCCGAGCCGTATTTTTCGATGTCGAAGCGCTCGAAGAATTCCAGCATCTCCACCATCGCCTTGGCCGGCGCGGTGCCGATCTCGGCCATCCGCTTCACCCGGTCCTTGCGGGTCAGAAGCTGGTGCGTGACGTCGAGCGGCATCATGACGACAGGCACGCCCGAGCGAAACACAATGTCGGCCGCTTCCGGATCGACGTAGATGTTGAATTCCGCAGCCGGCGTGATATTGCCGCCTTCAAAGAAACCGCCACCCATCATCACAAGCTCGCGGATACGCGGAATGATGTCGGGCGCCTTCCGGAAAGCCATGCCGATATTGGTCAGCGGTCCGAGCGTACAGAGCGTGACGGTGCCTTCCGGCTCGCGTCGCAGCGTTTCGATAATGAAGTCGACGGAATGCTGTGCCTGCAGCGGCATCGTCGGCTCGGGAAGGGTCGGGCCATCGAGGCCGGTCTTGCCATGCACATGCTCGGCGGTAACCAGCTTGCGGGCGATCGGCCGGTCGGCGCCGGCAAAGACCTTGATGTCAGTCCGCTCGCAAAGCTCGCAGATGATGCGCGCGTTGCGGCTCGTCAGAGACAGCGGCACATTGCCGGCGACGGTAGTGATGCCCAGCACGTCAAGCTCTTGCCTGCTGCCGAAGGCCAACATGATCGCGGCGGCATCGTCCTGGCCGGGGTCGGTGTCGATAATGATTTTTCTCGGTTCTGCCATCCGAATCGTTCCATCCTCTGGTGCGCGTCGCTCTGGCATGCACCTTCTCATTGTCTTCATGCTCCCGTAACAAATCAGCACATCGCGCCGGGGCATGTTTTGATGCGGGGCGTTGCGTCCTTTGTCAAGGAAGCGGTCTTGTGAGGCTTCGCCTTAAAATGGGGGAGGCCTGGTTGGGTGGCCATCGCGCCTTGCAGCGGGCAACCGTCGTTCCCATATTAGCGGTACCCGGATGCTGCTTGTGAGGTCCGGAGAGGTCGCTTGCATCAAGGACTTTGGAAGATGAGTCGCATTACCCCTTTCGCCAGCCCGCTACTTCTGGGCTTCGATGCCATGGAAAAGACGCTTGAGCGGATTTCCAAGGCAAGCGACGGATATCCACCCTATAACATAGAACGCATCGCGGCAGGTTACGACGCGCCTGAACGGCTCCGCATCACGCTTGCCGTTGCCGGTTTCAGCGAAGAAGACCTCGATGTTTCCACTGAGGAAAACCAGCTTCTGATCCGTGGCCGCCAGGTCGATCAGGGCGAGCGCGATTATCTCTATCGCGGCATTGCGGCCAGGCAGTTCCAGCGCACCTTCGTTCTCGCCGATGGCATGCAGGTTCTAAGCGCAAGCCTCAAGAACGGTCTGCTGTCGGTTGATCTAATTCGCCCGGAACCGGCCCGCATGGTCAAGAAAATTAACATTTCGGTTTCACAGTAGCACAACGGTTTGCTGAACCGTTGGTCCCTTCTCCCGGAGGAACAGGAATGTTGATGAAAGAAGCCACGTCGCGTTTGACCAAGTCCGAACTTGCCGGCATCGGCAATGGCGAGGTCGCCTATATCCGCAAAATACGCAACGAAGAGGTTGCAAGGTGCTTCCCTGAGGCGCCGGATATCGATCCAAGCGTTGATCTCTGGGCATTGTTCGGCGCCGATGGTACGCCGATCCTGCTGACGGATAACCGCTCCAGCACCTTCTTCAAGGCTGCCGAAGACGAGCTGAAGACGGTCAGCCTGCATTGATCACGACCGGCCTGCCGCAGGGCTGGCCGTCAGAATGCATGTGTGAATAAGGGCAATGGGCGATGCAAGGGCCACATGCGGGTCCCTTGCCCATGCGTATAGCCGCCTTCCAGCGTTTTCCCGTTTTCGACAACGCTGAGACTGCGGCCGATGCGATATCGAGCGATTTGCTCTGAGCCGATGCGCGTGGCGTCGATCTTGCTCTCTTTCCGAATCCTCCCGGGACATACGACCAGCAGCGCTTGGTTGAGAGCCGTGCGGTATAGCTCGGCAGTCCGGCATTCTTTCGATCCTCGAAAACCTTCCGGCGACAAGGGCAACCGCCGTCATCGGCTGTTCCGAACGCCGTGGCGATCTCGTAGACTAGGTCAGACGCGCTTGAACGTGAGATAGGCCGAGGAGCGGCCTTCGCGGCGCGCCTTGGCTTCATAGCGGGTGCTCGGCCAGCCTTCATAGGGCGTCAGCCAGTCGGCGGCATTTTCCGCCATCCATTCAAAGCCGCCATGGTCGCGGCATTTCAACAGAGTCCAGTTCACATAGGTGTCGATATCCGAGGCGAAGCAGAAGAGCCCGCCTGGCTTCAGCACGCGGTGGAAACGGTCGAGATTGGTCTTCGAGACGAAGCGCCGCTTCCAGTGCTTCCGCTTCGGCCAGGGGTCCGGATAGAGCAGGTCGATCTGATCGAGGCAATGATCGGGAAGCCAGTCGAGGAGCTGCGTCGCGTCGTCATTGTAGACGCGCACGTTGCGCGCACCCGTTTCGTCGACGCGCGCCAGCAGCTTCTGCATGGAGTTCACAAAAGGCTCGACGCCGATAAAGCCCGTTGACGGTGTTTCCAGCGCGCGATGAATGAGATGTTCCCCGCCGCCGAAGCCGATCTCCAGCCGCATTCTTTCGACCGGATCAGGGAAGAGATTCATCGGCGGCTCCGGGGGAGCCGCCGAAAGGTCGATGAGGAATGCCGGGAGCAGGGTAGTGAGCCTTTCGGCCTGCTGTTCGCGCAGCGCCTTCCCCTTGCGGCGACCGAAGAAGGCTTCGGTCGCGCGGCCCCGGCGTTCCATGTCCGTCATGCAGCAGCCTTGGTCTTGACGGCGTCCTTGAGGCCCTTCACGAGATCCGTGCGCTCCCAGGAGAACGAGCCGTCGCGGCCGGCCTTGCGCCCGAAATGGCCGTAAGCCGAGGTCTTGGCATAGATCGGCTTGTTCAGGTCGAGGTGACGGCGAATGCCCGACGGCGACAGGTCCATGTTCTCGCGGATCGCAGCTTCGACCTGGTCCTCGGAAACACCCTTGCCGGTGCCGTGCAGGTCGACATAGATCGACAGCGGCTGGGCAACGCCGATAGCGTAGGAGAGCTGGATCGTGCAGCGGTCGGCAAGGCCGGCGGCTACGACGTTCTTGGCGAGGTAGCGGGCAGCATAGGCGGCCGAACGGTCGACCTTGGTCGTGTCCTTGCCGGAGAACGCGCCGCCGCCATGCGGAGCAGCGCCGCCATAGGTGTCGACGATGATCTTGCGGCCGGTAAGGCCGGCGTCACCATCCGGGCCGCCGATGACGAATTTGCCGGTGGGGTTGATGTACCACTTGCAATCGTCAGCGATCTTCAGGTCRCCAAGGGCTTCGCGGATATAGGGTTCGACGACGCTGCGAACCTTCTTCGAATCCCAGCTGTCGTCGAGATGCTGGGTGGAAAGAACGATCGAGGTGGCCTCCGCCGGCTTGCCGTCGACATAGCGTACGGTCACCTGGCTCTTGGCGTCGGGGCCGAGCTTTGCGACTTCGCCTTCGCCCTTCTTGCGGGCGGTAGCGAGCAGCTGAAGGATCTTGTGGGAATAGTAGATCGGCGCCGGCATGAGGTCTGGGGTTTCCTTGCAGGCGTAGCCGAACATGATGCCCTGGTCGCCGGCACCTTCGTCGCCCTGCTGGTCGGCGGCGCTGTCCACGCCCTGCGCGATGTCGGCAGACTGCGAGTGGAGCAGCACGTCGATCTTGGCCTTCTTCCAGTGGAAGCCGTCCTGCTCGTAACCGATGTCCTTGATGGCGCGGCGGGCAGCAGCCTTGAACTTCGACGGATTGATGACGTCGTTGCCGTCCTTGTCCTTCTTCATCAGGCTCGGCGGCAGGCGAACTTCGCCGGCGATGACGACGCGGTTGGTCGTTGCAAGGGTTTCGCAGGCAATGCGCACGCCCCACGGATTGACGCCTGTCTTTGCCGCTTCGCGGTAAACCAGATCGACGATCTCGTCGGAGATGCGGTCACACACCTTGTCCGGATGACCTTCGGCAACAGATTCGCTGGTAAAGAAATAATTCGCGCGCATTTCGGGATTCCCCTCAAAGAACAAAAGCGGTCTAGTAGGTACTCATTTCGTGCCACAATGACAAGCACAGAAGGACATAAATATATCTTTATATCTACGGCGAAATGACAAATTTTGCCCCAAAAACGCAAAAAGACGGCCTTTTGAGCCGCCCTTGAGTTTTCCTGAGCGTGGGGACGCTCAGTCGGAGTCGGCTTCCGCCGCCAGTGCCTTCACCAGTTCGACGACCTTGCGACGAACCTTGGGATCGGTGATCTTTACAAACGCGCGGTTGAGCTGAAGTCCCTCCGAAGAGGAGAGGAAATCGACGACGTAGTTTGAACTCGAGGCTTCCGACATGCCACTCAGAGCACCGGAATGTTCGCCGGGAGCGTCTTCGAAGAAGAAGGAAACGGGGACGTTGAGGATGCTTGAAATATTCTGGAGTCGACTGGCGCCAACGCGGTTGGTGCCCTTCTCGTATTTCTGGATTTGCTGAAAGGTGATGCCGAGGCTTTCGCCGAGCTTCTCCTGACTCATTCCCAACATAGTACGGCGAAGTCGAATGCGGCTGCCGACATGAATGTCGATAGGATTCGGCTTCTTCTTATTTTCAATCATGGTCGTGCCCTAGCAAAGAAAAATTCAACCTTGTTCTAACCGGCATGCCCTGACCTCATTCCGTAACGCCACGTTGCAAGTCGCGATAACCCACCTTGAAGCATACGTTACTAACGCCGATTGCTGCCACTATGCAATTTTAGGGGTTTTTGGTCAATTCAACCTGAAAATAAAACCCCTGCGTGAAATTAGCGCAATCAGTATCAGTAACGTTTCAGTCAACCAGAAGTAAGTTTGGCGGGGGTATGATCTCCAGTTGCTTTTTTCAAATCCATCGAGAGTTGCATCAATAAAGCCAATTTCGTCCAATTTTAGGCCTGACACGATTTCGCCACGCGGGTCTACAACCGCCGAAATTCCACTATTCGCATCGCGAATCAGCGGCAAACCGGTTTCGACCGCTCGTACGCGCGCCTGCTGAAAATGCTGGTAGGGACCGGGTGTTGACCCGAACCAGCTGTCATTCGTGATGTTGAGAATGGCATTCGCTTGGCCGATGTCGCCTGTCATTTCATCTGGGAAGATGATCTCGTAGCAGACGAGCGGATAGAATTTCAGCCCGCTAGGAAGCTCGAGCAAATGACGGCTGGCGGCGGCCGAAAAACCACCCGGCATCTCCACCACATTCTGGATACCGAGTTCGTTGAACATGTCTTCGAAGGGAAGATATTCACCGAAGGGAACGAGGTGCACCTTGTCGGAGGCGGCGACGATCTGCCCGCGTCCGTCGATGACATAGATCGAGTTATAATAGCGTGTGGGGTAGCCGGGACCGAGTTCTTCGGCGCGCACGGCGCCCGCGATCAGGATCTGGTCGTCGTCGAGCGTATCGGCGATCCGCGTCAGCGCATCCTTGTTATCGGTGAGGATGAATGGGATCGAGGTTTCCGGCCAGACGATGATGTCAGGCTTCCTGCCACCGTCTTTGGGAGCCTCCGTCGAAAGCTTGAGATGTGTCTCGAAGATCGCCTCGCGATCTGCATCATTGTCCATCTTGATGGCCTGGTCGATTGCCGGCTGCACCAGGCGAACCACAGGCCGCTTGTCCTCGGGCAAGGGCTCGGGTTTCGGCGTGAGATAGAGGATATAGGCGCCGTAACCGAGATGCGCTGCAAAGAGGATTGCCGCGAGGCTGATACCGAGCTTCGCTCCCTGCCGGGTTCCGAGCAGAGCGGGGGCGGCAAAGACGAAGACCGAGAGAGCCGTTACCCCCATGGTGCCGATCACATGCGCGGACTGCATCATGACAGACACGGGCATCATGGCATAGCCGATGGCGTTCCACGGAAAGCCGGTGAAGATGAAGCTACGCACCCACTCAAGCAGGCCGAAGCTGGCAGCAAGTGCTGCAATCCGCCCCATGCCGTCGGACCAGAAGATACGGGCAAGTCCTGCAGCCAACCCGTAAAAGATGGCAAGACAGGCCGGGAGCCCGAGGATGGCGAGCGGTAAAGCCCAGGCAAATTCCTCTGAATCGATCAGCAGCGCATGCCCAAGCCACCAGAGCCCGGCAACGAAATAGCCGAAGCCGAACAGCCAGCCGGTCGCAAATGCCGGCCAGAGCCGACCTGGCAGACTACTTTCCGGCGAGGCGGCCGCCCCGTCGATCAGCCAGACGAGCAGCGTGAAGGAAACGAACATCGCGGCGAAGAAGCCGACGGGAGGTAGCGCCAGCACGCCAAAGGCACCTGCTGCGATCGCAAGCAATGACCGTTTGAAACCCCAGACGAGGATAACCCTGTCCGCAAGCCGCTCCATGCGCACTCCCATCAAAGCCGCGAATCAATCCAATCGCAGTCTTTCAAAAAAGTGCGCGCTTGTCGTCTTACGGAAAGGTCAGTTTGCGGTCGATTCAGCCGGCCGATCGTCGTTTCCGTCGCCGATGAGCGGCCCGTCACCATCCGCCTTGGCGCGGCGGCGGATCGCCTGGCGCTTACGGGTAATGCGTACCCGCTTGATGCGGCGTGGATCGGCGTCGAGAATGTGGAATTCAAAATCGGGCAAAGCCTGCACGACTTCGCCGCGCACCGGGATACGCCCGAGCGCCGAGAAGATCAGGCCGCCCAATGTGTCGACCTCGTCGATCTGCTCGCTGATGTCGAAATCAGGGCCGATGGCTTCGGCAATTTCCTCGAGTTCGACGCGGGCATCAGCGACGAACATGTCCTCCGAAACGCGCTTGAACATCACTTCTTCATCGTCATGTTCGTCGTCGATATCGCCGATCACCATCTCCACGATGTCTTCATGCGAGGCAAGACCGTCGGTGCCGCCATATTCGTCGATGACCAGTGCCATCTGCGTACGGTTCACCTGCATGCGACGCAGCAGATCAGAGGCGAGCATCGAGGGCGGCACGAAGAGGATCTGTCTGATGATACCGGTTTCGGCGAGCGTCTTCTGCAGGTCGACGCGTCCGAGATCGAAATTGGGTTTGGCCGAGCGTGGCGCCTTCTGGATATTTTCCGGAGAGACCTCGATGGCCGGCGCGCCTGCTACAGGCTTCGTACCGCTGCGGCGCTTGTTGCGCGCCTGCTTGGCAACATAGGAAAGAAGGTCGCGGATATGCACCATGCCGCGCGGGTCATCGAGCGTTTCGGCATAGACCGGCATGCGCGAGCGGCCGCTTTCCTCGAAGAGGATCATCAACTCGCCGATCGTGATGTTCTGGTCGACCGCCTCGATATCGGCGCGCGGCACCATGACGTCGGCGACGCGTACCTCGCGGAAGCGCAGGATATTGTGAAGCATCGCGCGTTCGTCGGGCGCAAAGGCATCGGCCGCTGCCGGGTCTGTCATCAGCGCATCGGCGATGTCTTCGCGTAGGCGCGAGCCCTGTTGCGGTCTTAAGATGCGCGCGGCGCGTGACCAGAAGGATGGCGGTCGGTGTCGACTACTGCCACCCTCGTCGGAAGAGGAGGATTGGTCGGAGTCCTTGGCGTCTGACGCCGGCTTCGTTGAAAAGTCGCTCATGGTTCCATTTTAAGGTCTTGACCCTCGTAGGGGTCAGATAGGCCGAGTACTGCTAAAATGCGAGTCTCCAGCCCCTCCATAATTTCGGCTTCGTTATTATTCATATGGTCGTAGCCGAGCAGATGCAAGAAACCATGCACCATAAGATGAGTGAGATGATCGTCAAAGCTCTTTTCGAGCTCATGCGCCTCGCGCTCTACCGTTTCCCGGGCGATGATGATATCGCCGAGCATCGGGCCGGGCATTTTGCCGGGTTTGACCGGGAAGGCTGGAAACGACAGCACATTGGTCGGCTTGTCCTTGCCGCGCCATTCCGCATTGATGTCCTGGATGGAGGCATCGTCGGTAAAGACGAGCGAAACTTCCGGCGGCATCGTCGGGAAGGGCTGCTGTTCCTCTTCCCGCAAGTAAGTGACCGCCGCACCCAGCACGCGTTCGCCAAGGGCATGCAACACATCTTCGGCGGGCCAGCCCGTGTCCTCGATGCTGATCTGTATGTCGAGATCGGCCATCAGTCCTGCCGGCTGGCCTCTTCGTTTGCCGCTACATAGGTCGCGTCATAGGCCTTGACGATGCGGCCGACCAACGGATGGCGCACGACGTCGACATCCCTGAAGCGCACCATCGAGATGCCCTCGACGTCGTTCAGCAGGTGCAGCGCTTCCACGAGGCCGGATTTGACGCCGCGCGGCAGGTCGATCTGGCTCGGGTCGCCGGTGATGATCATACGCGAATTCTCGCCGAGACGCGTCAGGAACATCTTCATCTGCATCGCCGTGGTGTTTTGGGCCTCGTCGAGGATAACGGCGGCGTTGGCGAGCGTGCGTCCGCGCATGAAGGCGAGCGGCGCGATTTCGATGACGCCTGCGGTGATCGCCCGTTCGACCTTGTCGCCGGGGATCATGTCGTAAAGCGCGTCGTAGAGCGGGCGCAGATAAGGATCGACCTTCTCCTTCATATCACCCGGCAGGAAGCCGAGGCGTTCGCCGGCTTCCACGGCCGGCCGCGAAAGGATGATCTTCTCGACGGCGCCTCGCTCCAGAAGCTGGGCTGCGTGGGCGACGGCGAGATAAGTCTTGCCGGTGCCGGCCGGGCCGACGCCGAACACCATCTCCGAGCGCTCAAGCGCCCGCATATAGGCATCCTGTGTCGGCGTGCGCGCGATGATCGTCTTCTTGCGCGTAGAAATCTGCGCCATCGTCAACTTGGCTTTTTTCTCCATCGTCGGCAGCGTGAGCTGGTCGTCGGCTGCAACCGCCATGCGGATTGCGCCTTCCACGTCTGAACGCTCCACACTGCCGCCTTTCTGGAGTTTTTCATAGAGGTAATCGAGTGTGCGTCGCGCCTGATTGGTCGCCAGCACATCGCCCGTAATGACGACGGAGTTGCCACGCGCCCGCGCATCGATATGGAGCCGCTGTTCCAAGAGCTTCAGGTTCTGATCGAACTGTCCGAAAAGTTCGCTGGCGAACCGGTTGTTCTCGAACGTCAGGACGAAGTGATTGGCGTCGCTCGCAATGCGTGGGTGGCGCGGTGAAGATGAAACCAATTCCTGTCCGTTCAAGCGGTCGAGCTCCTTGGGTTAGACCTCAGCCTCTGCGCGTTCGGCAAACAGGCTGTTGGTTCCGGTTCCTGTGATTCGCACTTTAATAATGTCACCGATTTGCGATGCTTTTGCATCAACATTCACAGACTGAAGCCAGGGAGAACGTCCGATGAGCTGGCCCGGCATGCGGCCCGGCTTTTCCAGGAGAAGATCGATTTCCTTGCCGACGCAGGACTCGTTGAATTCCTGCGTCTGCTTGAGAAGCAGCGCTTGCAGGCGTTCCAACCGTTCTGCTTTGATTTCTTCCGGCACCTGGTCCTTCAATTCCGCACCGGGCGTACCCGGCCGCGTCGAATATTTGAACGAGAAGGCCTGTGCATAACGAACCTCCTCAACGAGTTTTAGTGTATCCTCAAATTCGCCGTCTGTCTCCCCCGGAAAGCCGGTAATGAAGTCGCCCGAGAGCGCGATATCGGGGCGGACCTTGYGGATGCGCTCGATGAGGGAAAGATATTCAGCTGCCGTGTGGCGGCGGTTCATCGCCTTGAGAATACGGTCCGAACCGGCCTGGACCGGCAGGTGCAGGTAAGGCATCAGCGTGCGAAGGTCGCGATGCGCCTCGATCAGCCGGTCGTCCATGTCGCGCGGATGGCTGGTCGTATATCGAAGCCGTGCAAGGCCGCGGATATCGGCAAGCCGGTAGAGCAGGTCGCCAAGGCTCCACTCTTCGCCCTTCGGGCCGAGGCCGTGCCAGGCATTGACGTTCTGGCCGAGCAGAGTGATTTCGCGCACGCCGCCATCGACGAGCCTCATCGCCTCCTCGACGATCTGCGAGACCGGTCGCGAAACCTCCGAGCCGCGCGTATAGGGCACGACGCAGAAGGTGCAGAATTTGTCGCAGCCTTCCTGCACCGTCAGGAAGGCGGTCACGCCGCGGGCACGAATCTTCGGCGCCTCGGCGATCGGCAGATGCTCGAACTTGTCCTCGATCGCATATTCCGTATCGACGACGCGGTGGCCTTCCTTGGCGCGGCGCAGCGCCTCCGGCAGGCGGTGATAGGTCTGCGGGCCGATGACGACGTCGACTGCCGGCGCACGGCGCAAGATCTCTTCTCCTTCCGCCTGTGCCACACAGCCGGCAACGCCGATCATCATCTCGCGGCCGTCGGCCGCTTTGCGCTTCTTCATCTCGCGCAGTCGTCCGAGAGCGGAATAAACCTTCTCGGCAGCCTTCTCGCGGATATGGCAGGTATTGAGCAGGACGAGGTCGGCTTCTTCCATGTCCTCGGTTGGCTCATAGCCGTCGCGGGCAAGAGCATCGCTCATGCGCGTCGAGTCATAGACGTTCATCTGGCAGCCATAGGTCTTGATGAAAACCTTGCGGCTGTTGGAGCCATCGCGGAGAGAAACCTCCGGGGCCTGAAGAAGGGCGCTGTCCTGGGTCATGGCGCGTTATCTAGTGGTTTTTGGCGCTCGAGAAAAGGGACTCTTGCCTCAGCCAACGTTGCGGCCGCGAAGGCTGCTGTTCAGCAGGTTGCGGATGCGGGCGGCGATCGTCGCGCTGACGTCCTTGCGATTGGTCTTCTCGCCATATTCGATTGCCTCGCCGAAGGAGACTTCGGCATCGATGGCACCACATTTGAAGATGTCTTTGAGATGCGGCAGAAGCTCGATATCGCCCGGCCATGCGGCGAGCGGGCGGTGATAGCGGCCCATGGCGATACCGTGCACCTGCGTATAGGCAATGGAAACCGGCTGGACCATGACAGAACCGGTCGGGGAATGCGGCACGGCCATGGCGGCTGCACCGAAGAGCGACGATTTGACCTCCAGCAGGCGATTGCCGTCAGAGGTCGTTCCCTCGGGAAAAAGCACGACGATTTCGCCGTCTGCCATACGGCCGGCGATTTCGTTCGCCTGATCGCCGGTGCGGCGTTTTTCCTCCCGCACCACGAAGACGCTCTTCTGCAGCTTGGCGAGAGTGCCGAAAATCGGCCAGTCGCGCACCTCGATCTTGGCGATGAAGGCAACGTCTGCAACGGCCGACATGACCATGATGTCCATCCACGAAGAGTGATTGGAGCAGAGCATCAGCGGCCGGCGTCTCTCAAGTGTGCCGCGCACGCGAATGCGGATGCCAAGACAATAGCAGACGATGCGATGCCAGTGTCGGGGCAGGGTGCGACGCAGCTTCCAGTTAAAATAAAGCGCCAGCACCTGCAGCGGCATGAGCAGGATGCTGACGACAATGATGACGGTAATGGCGAAGGCAATGCGCAGCCTGACGATCAAATGCGGCGCTCCCGGACTGCCATGGTATCAGATTTCGTCTTTCTTCAGCGGGATGCCGTAGAGTTCGAGGCGGTGGTCCACGAGCTTGAAGCCGTGTTCGCGTGCGATCCGCTCCTGCAGCGCCTCGATTTCCGGTGAGCGAAATTCGATCACGGCGCCGGTCTTCAGGTCGATCAGATGATCGTGATGTTCTTCGGGAACCGTCTCGTAGCGGGAGCGGCCATCACGGAAATCGTGCCRGGCGATGATGCCGGCGTCCTCGAACAGCTTCACGGTGCGATAGACCGTCGAGATAGAAATCTTGGCATCGACCTTGACGGAACGCCGATAAAGCTCCTCGACATCGGGATGATCTTCGGAATCCTCGAGAATACGCGCGATCACCCGGCGCTGCTCGGTCATGCGCATGCCGCGTTCAGCGCAAAGCTCCTCAAGGGTCTTGGCTTCCTCAGTCATGGCTGCCTTCTCGCTATTCCTGTCGAGAAGGGAACTACCGAAGAACGCGCTTCATGACAAGCGCTGTGGAGGTAGCCCCATTGGCGTCCTTGTAATAGCCCTTGCGCTCGCCGGCCTGCTCGAAGCCAAGCTTGCGGTAAAGGCCAAGGGCAGCGATATTGCCGTTGTCGACTTCCAGGAACATGCTCTCGCCGCCGCGAAGGCGTGCTTCGCGTATAGCGGCCTGCATCAGACGCCAGCCGAGGCCGGAATGCGCGACCTTCGCCTGCACGGCGACCGTCAGGATTTCCGCCTCGCCGGCAACCTGGCGCGCAAGGATGAAGCCCGGCAAGGTCTTCTTCAGGATGGCGTTGGTCTGGCGGGCAACAAAGCCGAAGACTGTGTTCTGCGAAAGCAGGCTGTGGAATTCGCCGTCACCCCAGGGGCGCGCGAAGCGTTCGCCGTGGAGGACGGAAACGTCGAGGCAATCTTCGGGCTCCATGACGACGATTTCGAATTCCGGTTTCAGCGTCAGATATGCTTCCAGCATTGTCATACTCTTGCAATCGCGTACCCGGCCTGTGGTTTGGCATCGGGTCCACGCAGATAAACGGGCTTCGGCTTTCCGGCATTCGGGTTCGCGGCCGCACCGAGGCGGGCCACGATGGAGATCGGGAATGTGTTGATGTGCTCGCCCGTTGCATCGGGCTTCAGGAGCGGAGTCGCAGAACCGGTGATCTCGCCGTCGAAACCGGCGGCAAAAGCCTGGGCCTCCACTACACTCGCCGCACGCGCCTCGTCGAGCGGCGAACCGTCGGCGGCGAAGGACTGGAGATAGATTTCGTCCCGCTTGGCATCCATCGCTGCGAGCACTGCGCAGCCCGGTGTGTTCTCGCGCTGAGCGGCTGCCATGACCTCGAGTGTGGTGATGCCGACGGCGGGGATATTGAGGGAAAGCGCAAAGCCGCGGGCTGCGGCGACGCCGACGCGGATACCGGTAAAGGAGCCAGGTCCGATGGTGACGGCAATGCGGTCGATATCCGAAAGCGCGACGCCCGCCTGATCCAGCGCACGATCGACGATACCCATCAGATGTTCAGCATGCCCCTTGCCGATCATATCCGATGCCTCCCCCAGCATCGTATTCCTGCCGCTGTCATAAACGGCGGCAGCGCAATCTACACCTGCCGTGTCGAGCGCCAGAACGATCATGCCATCAATTTCCGAATAAACTATTGTCGCCCATCCATAAATCCGTCCGATCCAACCCCAGATGAACGGCCGGACGTATCCGAGATTTTAAGCGGCAATCACTTCCTGCACTTCCGGAACGAAATGGCGCAACAGGTTCTGGACACCGTGCTTCAGCGTAGCCGTCGAAGACGGGCAGCCGGCGCAGGAGCCCTTCATGTTCAGATAGACCTTGCCGTCCTTGAAGCCACGGAAGGTGATGTCGCCGCCATCCTGGGCAACGGCCGGACGCACGCGCGTCTCCAGCAGTTCCTTGATGGTCAGCACGATCGATTCGTCACCCTCGTCGAAGAATTCGTCACCCGCATCGGCATCTTCCGACAGGATCGAGGCATCGCCCATGACCGGCTTGCCGGACATGAAATGCTCCATGATCGAGCCGAGGATGGCCGGCTTCAGATGCTGCCACTCAGCATCGTCCTTGGAGACGGAGATGAAATCATAGCCGAAATAGACGCCGGTCACGCCCGGGATATCGAAGAGGCGGGCGGCGAGCGGCGAAGCCTGGGCTTCATCGGCGTTGCGGAATTCGGCCGTGCCGTTTTCCATCACGACCTTGCCGGGAAGGAACTTCTGTGTTGCCGGGTTCGGCGTGGCTTCGGTCTGAATGAACATCTCGCTCTCCGTGCGGCGGGCCGTGACCTCTGCCGTCTTTAGAATTCTTCAAAAGAAAATAAGCCTATTGTCCGGCCAATTCAAGAGACTGATACTCAAGAAATGACTTAACACAGGGCGTCGATTTCTTCGTTGGTCAGCGTGTCGGGAAGCACGGTGACGGGAATGGGAAAGGCCGCTCCCCGTCCGGCGATAGACGAAACCAGCGGTCCCGGTCCTTCCTTGGCGGAGCTTGCGGCAAGCACGAGGATGGCGACGTCCCGATCTTCTTCGATCACCGCATTGATTTGCTCTGCCGAGTTGCCTTCGCGGATGACAATTTCAGGCTCGATGCCGATCGTCTCGCGTACGATCTGCGCGATCTTGGCGACGGTGGCTTCCGCCTCCTCCCGGGCTTCCGCCCGCATGATCTCCTCGACGCCAAGCCATTGCTGGAAATCGCCTTCCGGGATCACATAGAGAAGGATGAGGCCGCCATTGGAATTCTTGGCGCGCCGTCCGGCATAATGGACGGCGCGTTGGCATTCAGGAGTCCCGTCAATCACCGCTATGAATTTGCGGCGATGACCTTCGAGCCGTGAGAGTCGCTTTGATACCATGGTGCGAACTCTGACACCTGAGACCAAAAATTTGCAAGCCCCCGTTTTGCACGGGAGCTCTGCATGTCGATCGGACTAGTAGAGGAAGCCGATGATCTCTCGAAGTTCGCGCATCGTCACGTCGGCGCGTGCCCTTGCGCGTTCATTGCCGTTGCGCAGGATCGCGTCGATATGGCTCGTATCGCTCATCAGGCGGCGCATTTCGCCAGTGATCGGCGAAAGCACCTGAACAGCGAGATCGATCAGCGCCGGCTTGAAGACGGAGAACTGCTGGCCGCCGAATTCTGCGAGCACCTGCTCCTTCGACTGGTCGGCGAGTGCCGCATAGATCGAAACGAGGTTCTCGGCTTCCGGCCGGCTTTCCAGACCGGCGACTTCGCTCGGCAATCCATCAGGATCGGTCTTGGCCTTCCGGATTTTCTTGGAGATCGCGTCCTCGTCGTCCATCAGGTTGATGCGCGAAAGATCCGAAGGATCGGACTTCGACATTTTCTTCGTGCCATCGCGCAGCGACATGACACGCGGTGCCGGCCCGCCGATCAGCGGTTCGACCATCGGGAAATAGGCATGCACCGGCTCGTTGCCGACAGTGATGTCGATCCCGTAGTTCGTCTTGCGGATATGCGAGCCGTAGTCGAGGTTGAACTTCATCGCGATGTCGCGGGTGAGCTCAAGATGCTGCTTCTGGTCCTCGCCGACGGGAACGTGCGTCGCGCGGTAGACGAGGATGTCGGCAGCCATCAGGCTCGGATAGGCATAGAGGCCGAGCGAGGCCTGCTCGCGGTCCTTGCCGGCCTTGTCCTTGAACTGCGTCATGCGATTCATCCAGCCGAGGCGGGCGACACAGTTGAAGATCCAGGCGAGTTCGGCGTGCTGCGGTACGGCGGACTGATTGAAGACGATATGCTTTTCGGCGTCGATGCCGGAAGCGATGAAGGCGGCCGCGATCGAGCGCGTCTGCGACAGCATGTCCTCGTGGACGAGCTGCGCGGTCAGCGCATGCAGGTCGACGACGCAGTAGATGCAGTCGTTGCCGTCCTGGAGCTGCACGAAGCGACGGATCGCGCCGAGATAATTGCCGAGATGCAGATTGCCCGTCGGCTGAACGCCGGAAAATACGAGCTTCTTGAATTCGCCCATGATGTTGTCCTCGATTAGGCTGGTGGAGGGCCTGACTGTGCCGTTAACGCCGCGGCTTATGCACGGGCGGCCGCTCGCAATCAAGGGGTTCAGCCCGCGGCATGCTGGATCAGATCGAAGGTGTTGCTGTAAGGATCCGCAAAGACTGCGACGGTGCCGTAAACCTCGTGCCGTGGCTCCTCCAGAAAGCGCACCCCGGCTGTTAGCATCGCAGCATGGTCACGCGCAAAATCATCGGTTTTCAGGAAGAAACCCACACGTCCGCCGGCCTGGTTACCGATGGCTACTCGCTGCGCTTCATTTGTCGCCTGTGCCAGCAAAAAGGCTGCCCCATCCCCGCCCTTCGGCTTGACGACGACCCAGCGCTTGCCTTCCGGCTGCACTTCATCTTGAAGGCATTCGAAGCCGAGAGCCTCACAATAGAAGGCTTTGGCGCGGTCATAATCATCGACGACGAGGGTGACGAGGAAGAGGGATTGGGTCACGGGGATCTCCAAATTAGGAAGGCTATTCCAATTATATGGGGGAAAATGCCAGGTTTTACGCCAAATTGATCAGCCTGTTTAGCTAAAATTGAGTATAAAATTTCACAGAAAAGCTTTCTTTGAACTGAAAATCCTCTCGCCGGGCTGGCGGCCCAAGGGGCCGTCGGGATAACCGATCGGAGGGACCATGCAGAACGCTAGTTTGCTCGCCATGGCAGGCCTTTTCGCCCTACAATCAGCAACGACAGCCGTCGGTCAAGATAATCGACGGCAGACTACCCAGCTTCCCAAACACGAGACGCGTATAGCCTACACGATGCAGACCGTCAGTGTTCGCGCCAGCTGTTTTCCGGTGCGATTGCGGGCGATTTTGTCGCATATCGCGGCAAAGACCGGCCGCCGCCCGATGATAACGTCGGGCTTCCGGCCGCATCCCCGCCGCCACGGCTCCTTGCACGGAACGTGCATGGCAGCTGATATCAGGATTCCCGGACTGTCGGAGCGGACGATCATCGCGGCCGCGAAAACCGCACCCGGGATAGGTGGGATCGGCAGCTATTGCAACGGCATCATCCATGTCGATGTCGGGCCGCAGCGACGATGGGTCGATTGCTAAGCAATTCCAGCGATTTTGCGCGCAGAATTGCGCAAAAACAAAGGGATAGAGTATCCCATGCTTCGAAGGAAAACCGGAGATACCCTGATCTCAGGCGTCTTTCGCGGGTGCCGGCTTGCGGTTGAGATTGCGGCGGATCATGCCGAGGTCCGCGCCGCCGATCAGGAAGGCGGTCGCGAAATAGACGACCATCGAAATCGCAATCAGCAGGCCAAGGGTGCCGACCTTGGTTAGAAGCGGGGCGCCCGAGGCAAGCCAGGGTTCCCAGTGCTGCTTGAGGTAGATGATGACGGCGCCCATGACGGCAGAGGCGACGATCAGAAGGACGGCGCGTTTGGCAAGCGCCCATTCCCATGTCAGATGACCGCGTCGCAGAAGTGTCGTGAAGAGCAGCACGGTGCTGATCCAGCCGGCGGTGGCCTCGGCCACAGCGATTCCGGGTGCACCTATGTAGGGAAAGAGGGTCAGCGCCGTGGCGCAGTTGACAGCGACGGCGACCGCCGAAAAACGCATCGGCGTCTTGGTGTCCTCGCGGGCATAAAAGCCCGGCTGCAGTGCTTTGATCAGCACGAAAGCCGGCAAGCCGATGCCGTAAATCGCAAGGATCGAGCCGACGATAACAGTGTTTTCCTGGTGGAAGGCGCCGCGCTCATAGAGCACGCGGATGATCTCGTCCGAGAGGATCCACAGCGCGAAGGCGGCTGGGATCGTCAGGAACAGGACGAACTCGATCGAGCGGTTCTGCAGAAAGGCGGCCTCGCGTAACGCTCCGCCCTTGAGCGAACGGGCAAGCTCGGGCAGCAGCACCACACCGACGGCGACGCCGACGACGCCGAGAGGGAGCTGGTAGATACGGTCGGCATATTGCAGGGCGGCGATGGCGCCTTCGCGGGAGGAGGCGATCGCCTGGCCGATGAGCTGGTTGATCTGCGTGATGCCGCCGGTGACGGCGGCCGGAACGGCAAGGATCAGCAGCCGCTTGACGTTCGGCGTCATCTTCGGGAAGCGGATGCCGATGCTCATGCCGGCATGCAGTACACCGAGATAGACGACGGCGAGCTGCAGGACGCCGGCCGCGAGCACGCCCCAGGAGAGATACCAGGCCGTCGTCAATGGGTCGGCGCCGGTATAGAGCGCGTAGAACAGCGCCCCGATCATCACGACGTTGAGGAAGACCGGTGCCACGGCCGCGGCGAAGAAGTGGTGCAGCGAATTCAGCATGCCGCTCATCATCGCCGTCAGCGACATGCACATGAGATAGGGGAACATCACCGCCGCCATTCGGATGGTGATGTCGAACTTCTCGGGATCATCCGCAAAGCCCGGCGCGATGACGAAGCGCACGAGAAGCGGCATGGAAAACTCCATCACGATGGTGATGAGCAGCAGCACGGAAAAAAGAACGCCGAACACCTCTTCCGAAAAGCGCTTGGCGCCGTCCGTGCCGTTCGCCTCGATCTCCTTGGCAAAGAGCGGCACGAAGGCGGCGTTGAAGGCGCCTTCGGCAAAGAGCCGACGGAACAGGTTCGGGAAGCGGAAGGCTGCATAGAAAACGTCGGCCATCGGCCCTGTCCCCAGCGCCGCCGCCATCAGCGTTTCGCGGGCAAAACCAAAGATGCGGCTGCCGAGCGTGGCGCCGCCGACCGTGGCAAATTTCTTGACGAGGCTCATGTGGGGGAACCGGCTTTCTTTTCGGCCGCAGTAGCGAGAGGCGCGATGATGCCTGATGGCATGCGTTCGCGCAGTTCGTCCTGCTCTTCGGCCATGACTGCTTTCATGCGGGCGGTGATATTGGCGCGCTTGCTGTCGCCGGAGATCTTCTGGCCGACGAGATCGGTGACGTAGAAGCTGTCGATGACTTTTTCACCAAAGGTGGTGATCCGCGCGGACTGGATGTCGAGCGAGAGATCCGACAGCACTGCCGTCATTTCCGACAGCAGGCCCGGCCGGTCGAGGCATTCCACCTCGATGACGGTGAACTTGTTCGACAGGCTGTTGGTGATCGTCACCGAAGGCGGAATGATGAAGGCCTTGCTCTTCTTGCGGTGTTTGGTGCGGGTCGCGATCACCTCGGGCAGCCGCTTGCGGCCGGAAAGCACGTCCTCGATCATCCGGCCGATCGTGGCTGCACGGCGAAGCTCGTCCTCGTCATTCGGAAACTCGCGGCTGACATGGATCGTATCGAGCGCCCGGCCGTCCGAAGTCGTGAAGATCTGCGCATCGACGATATTGGCACCGGCAGCCGCACAGGCGCCGGCAATGACGGCGAGCAGGCGGGGATGGTCGGGTGAGAGAACGGTGATTTCGGTGATCGCGTGGAAGCTGTCGGTGCGCACCGAGGTTGCCAGCGCCTGGCCGGCCTTGTCGGCCTGGCGGATGAAATGCGCATGGCGTATCTGATCTTCCAGCGGCACGGAGAGCAGGTAGGGCTGGTAATGCAGCTTGGCATAGGTGCGGCGGTCCTTCTGGCTCCAGTCGGAAAGCGCCGCATAAAGCGCGTCGGCAGCAGCCTGGGCGCGCTCTTTGCGCGACACTTCGGAGAAGCCGCCGGCCAGCAGCAGCTCCGTCTCATAATAGAGTGTGCGCAGCAATTGCCCCTTCCAGCCGTTCCAGACGCCCGGTCCGACGGCGCGGATGTCGCAGATCGTCAGGATCAGCAGCATCTTCAGGCGGTCCAGAGATTGAACGCGATCGGCGAAGTCGGTGATCGTCTTGCGGTCCGTCAGGTCGCGCGTCTGCGCGACCATCGACATGGTCAGATGTTCCTCGATCAGCCAGACGACGATTTCGGTCTGCTTCTGCGACAGGCCGAAGCGGGCGCAGAGCTTGCGGGCGACGCGTGCACCGGCAATCGAATGATCTTCCTGCCGGCCCTTGGCCACATCGTGCAGCAGAACCGCGACATAAAGAGCCTCGCGATCCTCGATATGCGGCATCAGCTTGTTGGAGAGCGGGTGCAGTTCCTCGGCCTTGCCCTTGTCGATTTCCGACAGAACATCGATGGCGCGGATCAGGTGCTCGTCAACAGTATAGTGATGATACATGTTGAACTGCATCATCGCGACGATCTTGCCGAATTCGGGAATGAAGCGGCCAAGCACGCCGGCCTCGTTCATGCGCCGCAGGATCAGCGCCGGATCGCGCTTGGAAGTGAGGATCGACAGGAAGAGCCGGTTGGCCTCGTCATTCTCGCGCAGATCGTTGTTGATGAGGTTGAGCGAGCGCGTCACGCGCTTCAGCGCATCGGGATGGAATTCGAGCCCGTTGATATCGGCGACGTGAAATAGTCTGATAATGCTGACCGGATCGCGCTTGAGCACATCAGGATTGGCGAGCGTGATGCGGCCGCGATCTTCCACGAACTCGACGCTGCCGGGGATCTTGCGATTGCGGTGCGTAAAGCGGCTGATGACGCCCGTCAGGCCGGGGATCGACTTCGCCTGCTGGTCTTCGAGTGCGGCGCAGAGGATGCGCGTCAGGTCGCCGACATCCTTGGCAACGAGGAAATAGTGCTTCATGAAGCGCTCGACGGCCGAAAGGCCGGGGCGGGAATGATAACCGAGCGCCTCGGCGATCTCGCGCTGGATATCGAAGGAAAGACGCTCCTCGGCCTTCCCGGTCAGGAAATGCATGTGGCAGCGCACGGCCCAGAGAAAGTCGTCGGCCTTTTCCAGCAACCGGTATTCCTGCTTCGACAGCACGCCGAGCGGCACCAGATCGGCGGGGTCGCGCACATGGTAATAATATTTCGAAATCCAGAACAGCGTGTGCAGGTCGCGAAGGCCGCCCTTGCCTTCCTTGACATTCGGCTCGACGAGGTAGCGCGTGTCGCCGGCCTTGCGGTGGCGCTCGTCGCGTTCGGCCAGCTTGGCGGCGATGAATTCCGGTCCCGTGCCGGTGACGATTTCCTTGTCGAAGCGGGCTTCCAGCTCCGTTTCGAGCGGCTTCAGCCCGCAGATGTAACGCATCTCCAGAATGGCGGTGCGGATCGTCATATCCGACTTGGAAAGCGCGATGCATTCCTCGACGGTGCGGGTCGCGTGGCCGACCTTGAAACCCATGTCCCACAACATGTAAAGCATGAACTCGACGGCTTTGTGCGTCTCTTCCGCCGGCTTCGGCAGGAACAGGAAGAGCAGATCGATATCGGAGCCGGGCGCCAGCGTGTCGCGCCCATAGCCGCCGACCGCCGTGACCGCGAACTTGTCCTTCTGCTTCGGAAAGATATGCGCAGTCGCGAAATTGTAGAGAACGGCGATGATCTGGTCCTGCAGCCAGGAAATCCGGTGCGCGCAGTCGAGCCCGCCCCCCTGGGCGTCGAGCAGTTCGCGCGCCTTCCGACGTCCTTCAACACTCGCCTTCTTCAGAACGGAGAGAAGATCGTTGCGCAGAACGTCCGGACGGTTGCGGTTAGCCTCGGCAATGGCGTCGCATTGCCCCTGCAGCAGTTCCACGTCGAGGATTTCTGAGAAATCGCTGGTGCGCGTTGCCATCGGCTGGGCGATTTCCTGTCCGGTCCTGGCCGCTTGCTCGTGGCGCGCCTCTGGTTTCGTCTGCATGCGCTATAGCCTCTTTGCCCGCCTGATGACACAGCCGTCCATATTGCATGAACCTTTAAATTTGGCGAAATGGTGTTGGCAAGCCGTCGGCCACGGACGCTTTGCCGCAAGTTCTCAGGCAGACGGCTGTGTCAGCAGCGTATTGAGAACCTGCCGCGTCTCGCTCATGATGCCGTCGAGCGTCGCCTTGTCGCATTCGCGGTATCCAGCGTCAATGATTGCACCGCTGAACGCGCCGATCTTCAGGCAGGAACCAGTGATCTTCGCCATGCCGATCGGCGTGTTCCAGCCGCGCGCCTCCAGATTGCCATCAGATTGTTTCATGATCTCCAGCATCGAGACGATGACGGAGAGGCGCTGCGTTTCCTGAAGCAGTTTTTCCATGAACACGGGCGCGGCTCCTACTTCATTTTCTTTTTAAGGTCGTAAAGCGCGTCGAGCGCCTCGCGCGGTGTCATATCGTCGAGGCTCATCGCCTTCAGGGTTTCTTCGACCTTGGAAGGCCCGCGTGACGCCTCTTCACGGCGCACCGCCACCTGGAAGAGCGGCAGGTCGTCGATCAACTGACTCGCTGGGTTCTTGCGGTCGGCGTCTTCGAGTCGGGTCAGCACGTCGCGCGCGCGCGCCACGACGGATGCCGGCAGTCCGGCAAGCCGCGCGACCTGAATGCCGTAGGACCGGTCGGCTGCACCCGGACCGACTTCGTGGAGGAAGATGACGTCGCCGTCCCATTCCTTCACGCGCATTGTTGCGTTCGATAGCCGGGCAAGCTTTTCGGAGAGGACCGTCAGTTCATGGAAATGCGTGGCAAAGAGCCCACGGCAGCGGTTGGCCTCATGCAGATGCTCGACAGCCGCCCAGGCGATGGAAAGACCGTCGAATGTCGCAGTACCCCGGCCGATTTCGTCTAGAATGACCAGCGAACGATCGCTGGCCTGATTAAGGATCGCCGCAGTCTCGACCATCTCCACCATGAAGGTGGAACGCCCGCGCGCCAGATCGTCGGATGCGCCGACGCGTGAGAAAAGCCGGTCGACGATGCCGATATGCGCAGACGTTGCCGGCACGAAGGAGCCCATCTGCGCAAGAATGGCGATCAGCGCGTTCTGGCGCAGGAATGTCGACTTACCGCCCATGTTCGGGCCGGTCAGCAGCCATATCGCGCCATCCTTGCCGTCGGAGACGGGCGACAGATCGCAATTATTGGCGACGAAGGGACCGGTGGACTGCCGACGCAGTGCCTGTTCGACGACAGGGTGGCGGCCGCCTTCGATGGCAAACATCTTCGAGCCGTCGACCAGCGGCCGGCAATAAGCCTGTTCTTCGGCAAGCAGCGCCAGGCCTGCCGCAACATCGATGACGGCGAGCGCCCGCGCGCCTGTCTTGATTACTTCGGCCTCGGCGACCGTCGCTTCCGTCATCCGGTCGAAGGCGAGGAATTCGATCTGCAGTGCGCGGTCGGCGGCGTTGGCGATGCGGCTTTCGAGATCGGCAAGCTCGGTCGTGGTGAACCGCATGGCATTCGCCATCGTCTGGCGGTGGATGAAGCGGGCTTTCGCCTCGGATGTATCGGTCATCGGTCCGGCATTGCCGGCGGTAACCTCGATGAAGTAACCGAGAATGTTGTTGTGCTTGATCTTCAGCGACTTGATGCCGGTCTCTTCGGCATATTGCAGCTGCAGGCCGGCAATGACGCGACGCGACTGGTCGCGTAGCGCCCTGACGTCGTCGAGGTCGGCATTGGCACCATCGCGCAGGAAGCCGCCATCGCGTTTCAGGAGCGGCAGTTCATCTGCAAGGTTTTCCGCGAGCAATATTTCGAGGCCGGACGGCAGGGCTTCCAGCCCCATGCGGGCCTGTTCCAGCTCTTCCGGCAGCATGGCGCTTCCCAGCAGGCCGGCAAGATGCGCGGCAGTGCCCAGCCCCTGGCGGATTGCCCAGAGATCGCGGGGGCCGCCACGGTCGAGTGCCAGGCGGGAGAGCGCCCGCGGCATGTCGGGCACATGTTTCAGGGCATCGCGCAATTCGCCGCAGAGCGACGGCTCCTGCATCAGGAAACCGATTGAATCCAGCCGCTCGTTGACGCGGGCTGGATCGGTGAGCGGCGACATCAGCCGTTCGGCCAGCAGCCGCGCTCCGCCGCCGGTAGTTGTCCGGTCGATCGCCTTGAGCAGCGCGCCGTTACGATCGCCGGACAGCGTGCGCACAAGCTCCAGATTGGCGCGCGTGGCCGGATCGATGAACAGCGTCGAGGCGCCGCTTTCCCGTTCCGGCCTGCCGAGTGGCGGCCGTTCGGCAATCTGGGTCTTCTCCACATAGGCAACGGCTGCTGATGCTGCCGCAAGCTCAGCGCGTGAAAAACTGCCAAAGCCGTCAAGCGTCGAAACGCCGAAATAGCGCGCTATGCGGCCTTCCGCCGTCGCGCTGTCGAAAAGCACAGCCGGCTGTGGAACGGCGGTGCGGCCGAGCACATCGAAAACGGGCTTCAATTCCGGATCGTGGAAGATCGTGTCCGGAACGATGAGTTCGCGTGGGTCGATACGCAGGATATCGGCAAGCAGCCGCGAAGCCTCGGTCTCGGCCAGCCGGAAGACGCCGGTGGAAATATCGATCCAGGCAAGCGCCAGTACCGGCTCCGAAGTGCCGCGGATGCGCGACAGCGTCATCAGATAGTTCGATTCCGAAGGAGAAAGCAGCTTCTCCTCGGTAATGGTGCCCGGTGTAACGAGGCGGACGACATCGCGCTTGACGACGGATTTCGATCCGCGCTTCTTGGCTTCCGCCGGATCTTCCACCTGCTCGCAAACCGCGACGCGATAGCCGAACGCGATCAGCTTCTGCAGGTAATCGTCGGCCGCATGCACCGGCACGCCGCACATCGCAATATCCTGCCCCATGTGCTGGCCGCGTTTGGTCAGCGTGATGCCGAGCGCACGCGAAGCCTCGAGCGCATCCTCGAAGAACAGCTCGTAAAAATCGCCCATGCGATAGAAGAGCAGCGAATCCGGATTGTTCGCCTTGATCTCGATATATTGCTCCATCATCGGCGTCGCCGAGGCGCGACTTTCCTCTGTCGCAAGCTCGGCTGCCGAGAAGGCTTCGTTTCTGGTGTCTATTCGTGCGTTCACGGAGGTGCAGTTTTTCCCAAAAAACAGGTGCCAACCCTATCCGGCCGCCGCTATAGATGACAACAGCAATTGGGGAAGAGGAAAACGTCACCCACAAGACGTTTGGAGGAGTTATGTCGCAGATGGAGAAGAAAGAACGGTCGGTGACGTCTGTCACCGATAAGGAAGCGCTTGAGTTTCACGCAATGGGTCGGCCCGGCAAGCTGGAAATCAACCCGACCAAGCCGATGGCGACGCAGCGCGATCTCTCGCTTGCCTATTCTCCCGGTGTCGCGGTGCCGGTCAAAGCCATCGCTGAAGATCCGGCGACGGCTTACGATTACACGACCCGCGGCAACATGGTTGCCGTCATCTCCAACGGCACGGCCATCCTCGGCCTTGGCAATCTCGGCGCCCTGGCTTCCAAGCCGGTCATGGAAGGCAAGTCGGTTCTCTTCAAGCGTTTCGCCGACGTCGATTCCATCGACCTCGAAGTCGACACGGAAAATGTCGACGAGTTCATCAACTGCGTCCGTTTCCTCGGCCCCTCCTTCGGCGGCATCAATCTGGAAGACATCAAGGCGCCGGACTGTTTCGTCATCGAAAGCCGCCTGCGCGAGCTGATGGATATTCCTGTTTTCCATGACGACCAGCACGGTACTGCGATCATTGCCGCCGCCGGCCTGATCAACGCGCTGGAACTGACGGGCCGCGACCTGAAGACGACAAAACTTGTCTGTAACGGCGCGGGTGCCGCTGCCATCGCCTGCGTCGAGCTCATCAAGTCGATGGGCTTTGCGCCCGAAAACATCGTCCTGTGCGATACCAAGGGCGTCATCTATCAGGGCCGCACCGAGGGCATGAACCAGTGGAAGTCGGCCCATGCGGCCAAGACCGACACGCGTACGCTGGAAGAGGCGATGAAGGGCGCGGATGTCGTTTTCGGCCTGTCGCAGAAGGGCGCCTTCTCCGAGGAGATGATCCGCTCCATGGCCGACCGGCCGATCATTTTCGCCATGGCCAATCCCGATCCGGAAATCACGCCGGAGGAAGTCGCCCGTGTCCGCGATGATGCCATCATGGCGACCGGCCGTTCGGACTATCCGAACCAGGTCAATAACGTGCTGGGCTTCCCCTATATCTTCCGCGGCGCCCTCGACGTCCGTGCCTCGACCATCAACGATGCGATGAAGATCGCCGCCGTGAAGGCGCTCGCGAGCCTCGCCCGTGAGGACGTGCCTGATGATGTCGCGGCCGCCTATCAGGGCAATCGCCCGCGCTTCGGGGCCCAATACATCATTCCTGTTCCCTTTGATCCGCGCCTGATCTCGGCCATTCCGGCGGCCGTTGCCGAAGCGGCGATCGAAAGCGGCGTCGCTCGCAAGATCATCACTGACATGGCTGGCTACAAGCGCGAGCTTTCCGCTCGTCGCGACCCGATCGCCTCCACGCTTGCAAGCCTCTACGAACGCGTTCGCCGGCATCCGAAGCGTGTTGTTTTCGCCGAGGCCGAAGAGGAACAGGTGCTGCGCGCCGCCATGGTCTATGCCAACCAGCAGCTCGGCACCGCCATCCTGCTCGGCCGCGWGGATCTGATCCGCGCAACGGCCGAGCGCGCCGGCATAGACCTCAATCGTCCAGGTCTCGAGATCGTCAACGCGCGCATCTCGACCCGCGTCGAGGCCTATATCGATTATCTCTATGCCCGCCTGCAGAGGAAGGGCTACTTGCACCGCGACGCACAGCGCCTGATCCATAATGACCGCAACCATTTCGCTGCCACTATGGTGGCGCTAGGCGATGCAGATGGCATGGTGACGGGCATCACCCGCAACTATTCGACGGCACTCGAAGATGTGCGCCGCTGCATTGACCATAAGCCGGGCCATCGCGTGATCGGCGTGTCGATCGCGCTTTGCCGCGGCCGCACGGTCTTCGTTGCCGACACTGCGGTTCACGATATGCCGACGGCCGAGGAGCTTGCCGATATTGCGGAGGAGGCTGCAGGTCTCGCGCGCCGCATGGGCTACCAGCCGCGCGTCGCGTTGCTCGCCTATTCCACCTTCGGCCATCCCTCGGGTGAGCGTTCCGAGCGTGTGCGCGAAGCTGTGAAGATCCTCGACAAGCGTCGCGTCGATTTCGAGTATGACGGCGAAATGGCCGCCGACGTTGCCCTGAACCGTAAGGTGATGGAGCAATATCCCTTCTGCCGCCTCTCCGGTCCGGCCAACGTCCTCGTCATGCCGGCATTCCACTCGGCATCGATCTCGACCAAGATGCTGCAGGAACTCGGCGGCTCGACGGTCATCGGACCCATCCTCGTCGGCCTCGACAAGGCGGTGCAGATCACGTCGATGGGCGCCAAGGATAGCGATATCGTCAACATGGCTGCGATTGCGGCCTATGCTGCCGGCTCCTGATAAATAATAGAGGGCGGACCGCTGATGTGGTCCGCCCGAACGGCTTATCCCGCAAAAGCGATCAGATTTCCATCTGGATCGCAGACGATGAATGTTCTGGCACCCCAGGGTTCCAGCCGCAGCGGCTGGTGAAAAGGAACGCCGTTTGCGGTGTATTCGAGAAACAGCGCCTTCACGTCATCAAGCGTAATCGTCGCGGACAGGATATCCTTCTCGCGTTGGCGAATCTCCGGATGGAAAGCCGGCATTTCGACGTGTCGGAGGTTGAGCCTCGCCGCACCGCGAACGACCTGTGCGTAGAAGGGCGGCTCGCCATAAATGAAGCCAGGAGCGAAGCCGAGTTTCTGTGAGTAGAAATCACAGGCAGCGTGAATATCGCTCACGAAAAGCTGCGGTTGGGCATCGAGCAGTGTCGGTTGGGAGGCAGATTTCTGTCCAGTTGTTGCATTCATGTCGGTGAGCCCCTTTTTGAGCGCCGACCAGCTTTCAAAGCCCTCCTGTGCCGCCACGAGTTCCTGCGCATCGGCAAGCTTGAATTCAAGCTCGAGGATTTGCTGGTCGTTGAGATGGCGGTAACGGGCAAGCCAGCAGCGGATCTCCGCAGCGACAGGATAATAGCGATCCTGATGCCAGCGTTTAAACTGCTTGGCTTTCTTTCTGAGGTTTTCGAAATTCGGCATGGCGCAAGGTTTTGATGTTGTAGGCGGGCATAGCCCAGCCGGCACCATTGCCGATGCGCCCTACTGAAAACGCCTGATAAGAATGAATTGACAAGACGCAGCCGTCAAGCGGCCGCCTCAGCTTGCGAAACGGCCTGCATCCGCACCGTAATAGTTCAGATAACGATCGGAAATGCTTGATATCGGTAGCACGATCAGCACGTCGGTCGTATTGAACGCCTGATCGACGACCGCATGGGAGCCGACCATGGCGCCGAGGCGCAGGTACCCCTTGATAAGCGGCGGCAGCGCCATCAGCGCCCTTTTCGGATTGACGCCTTCGGCCGGCATCAGGTCCATGTCGCGCGCCAGATGCGGCAGCGCGCCGACGGCCCATTCATCCTTGGCGAGCACGCTGTGGTAGAGGAAGGAGAGAGCCAGAGCATGACTTTCCGGGTGAACGCCCGGGAAGGAGGCGCAGCCGAACATGGCGCTCATGCCGTGCTTCAACGCATAGGCCCAATTGCCCTGCCAGAGCAGTTCGACGATGCGCTTGGTGCGGTATTCCGGCAGCACGCAGGAGCGGCCGAGTTCCATGAAGCGCTTGTCGGGATGGCGGGCGATGAGCTCATCGATGGCAAATTCCGAAGCCGAGTAAAAACCACCATTGGCCATGGCGACGTCCTGCCTGAGCAGGCGGTAAGTGCCGACGATCTGGTCTTCGGTATCGCCCTCGATCGAGCGGTCGAGAACCAGAAGATGGTCGCAGAAGGCGTCGTAAGCGTCGACATCGCGCTCACGACGCATGGCGTCCGCCGGCAGCTGAGCCTTCATTTCCTCGACGAAGACACGGTAGCGCACGGACTGAGCGGCATCGATCTCGCTCGCTGTACGGGCGAGGCGGGTTTCGAGATTGCCGATGCGGCCAAAAACGTCGCCTTCCTTCGGGGCAGCAGCCGTCGACGGCCGGGAGACCTCGGCGGTAGCGTCACAATTAAGGATGTCAACAGACATGGCGATTCTCCCGTCTCCGGCTTATCACACGCCATAAAACACTTATGTACGACAGGAAAGTGACATACCGAATTTGTGCACGCAAGAAACGTGCCGATTTTCCCAGCTTCAGCGCGCCTCAGCCCGACGAGCTGAAAGAGCAACAACCGCCTGCACTTCGGTGAGCAACCTGACCGCATCTACCGGTTTCACCATGACGCGATTGGCGCCGTTGAGCAAGACCTGTCGCCGCGATTCGTCGCTCTTGTCCGCAGTCAGAACGATGACCGGTACGGGCAGAAGATCGAGCCGACGTTCATGTCCCCGAAGGCGTCCCAGCATGTCGATGCCGTTGCCGCCGGGCATGGAAAGATCGCTGATGATGATATCAGGCCTGTCGTCACCAAGCGCATAGTCGAGCAGGGTCTCGAAATCATCCACATGCCTGACGGAGTGGCCGCCCTTTTCCAGCATGACACGCACCAGCATGGCATTGATCGGATCGTCCTCGCCGAGAAGGACGGAAAAGCCGACGCCCATCGCCGTCCGCTCTGCAATAGAGGGACCAAGGCCAGGCTGGTTGTCGTTCAGCGCATCGCGCTTCTCCATGCCGCGCATGCGCCCACGCAGCACGTCGATCAGCGACTGCTCACGCAGCGGCCGGATCAGCCATGCATCGAACAGGTCGAGCGAATGCGAATTGCGCTCTTCCGGATTGACGAGCAGCACCTTGCGCAGGCCAAGCGCTGCGATCTCCGTGCGATCGGCAATATGCAGCGAGAATTCCTCGGACATGCGGTGATCGATGATGATATCGGTCGGCCTGTCGCCGCTGCGGGCTAGCGACAGCAGGCTTTCGCGCGCCGCCTCGCCGCTGGCGACCAGGTGGCAGCGCCCTCCAAGCGTCGTAATCG
>NZ_JBFUBG010000068.1:0-36046 GCF_056405875.1 Rhizobium sp. P1_E6
GGGATGGGGATTGCGGCCTGCATACGGGTATGGCCCATCAGGAGATTGCTCCCGAACTGTCGCTCAAGGGCGGCCAGTCCCGTGACGATGGCGTACAGTCGTTCGCCGAAGAGGAAGGTCACGGACTTCAGCCGCAGCATGAGGCTTGTGTCGATGACATCCTGGCTGGTTGCGCCGAAATGGAGGTGTTTTGCCGCCTCTTCGCCGGTGGCCTGCCGAAGCTKCCGGATGAGATCGGGAATGACGACGCCGTCCTTGGCGGTCGCGGCCTTCAGGCTTTTCATATCAGGCGCAAAACCTGCACAGGTCTCGCCGATCGTCCGTGCTGGCTCCGCCGGAATGAGGCCATGGTTTGCCTCGGCCTGGGCGAGTGCTGCCTCGAAGGAAAGCATCGCCCGGATATCGGCTTCGGCTGAGAAGTAAGCGGCAATTTCAGGATCGCCGAGCAAGCCGGAGAGGAAGGGATGGTCGAAGGGGGATGTGGTCATCTGGCATCTCGTTTCATGGCAATCCCCGTTCACCCGTCGGCACCTACACCGACGCTACTTGCCCAACGGATTGCGGGCAAGCCGTCTGTAGATGGCTCAAATATCCAGGAACACCGTTTCCTTCGGCCCCTGCAGATAGATATCGAAGCTCAGCTTCGCCCCGTCACGGGTGGCGATCAGCGTTGCCACACGTTCGCGATGCTCGATGCGCGACAGAATCGGATCCGCCGCATTGGCCTCCTGCTCTTCCGGGAAATACAGGCGCGTGTGCAGGCCGATGTTGATGCCGCGGGCGACGATCCAGAAGGTGATGTGCGGGGCCATCTTGCGGCCGTCCTTGAAGGGAACCTTGCCGGGCTTGATGGTCTCGAAGGAGTAGACGCCGTCTTCGGCGCGGGTAGGGCAGCGGCCCCAGCCGGTGAAGTTCGGATCGGCTGTGCCGCGCATTTCCGAGGGGCTGTTGTAGAGGCCGGCGCTATCGGCCTGCCAGATCTCGATGACGGCATCGCGCACCAGTGCGCCGGCGCCGTCGAAGATGCGGCCGCTGACGGTGATGCGCTCGCCGAGCGTCTTGTCATTGACCATCTGCGTGCCGAGATCGCTGTCATAGACGCCCGTAATGTCGCAGAAATTCGGCGTCAGGCCGATATGCACATAGGGGCCGGCGGTCTGGGACGGGGTTTCCTTGAGATAACCGAGTTCCTGCATGTCAGTTCCCCTCCGGCTTGTTTTCGAACATGGTCGAACGACGGCCGCGCAGCACGATGTCGAACTTGTAGGCGCGGCTATCCATCGGGATCGTATTGCCCCAGTCGAGCGGGGCGATGAGCTGCTCGATCGCCGCCTTGTCCGGGATCGAGCCGACGATCGGACATTTCCAGATCATCGGGTCGCCTTCGAAATACATCTGGGTGATCAGGCGCTGCGAGAAACCGTGGCCGAAGATCGAAAAGTGGATATGGGCCGGGCGCCAGTCGTTGACGCCGTTCGGCCAGGGATAGGCGCCGGGCCGCACGGTGCGGAAGAAATAGCGGCCTTCCTCATCGGTGACGAAACGGCCGCAGCCGCCGAAATTCGGATCGATGGCGGCGAGATAGGTTTCCTTCTTGTGGCGGTAGCGCCCGCCGGCATTGGCCTGCCAGAATTCCACGAGAACGCCGGCCTGCGGGCGGCCGCGCTCGTCCAGCACGCGGCCGTGCACGATGATGCGCTCGCCGATGGCGCTTTCACCGGGGCGGGCGAAGTTATGGATCAGGTCATTGTCCATCTCTCCGATCATCGCATGGCCGAACACGGGACCGGTGATTTCGGAGATCGTGCCGTCGAGCGACAGCAGCGCGCGTTGCGGCGAACGCAGGATCGAAGTCTTGTAACCCGGCGTATAGGCCGGCGGATGCCAGGCGCGGTCGCGGCCGAAAAAGGCTCCGGTCTCAGGCTTGCGGTTCGGTAAGTCGGACATTCTCTCCCCCTCAGGCCGCCTTGCCGGCGTCCATCTGCTCGAAAACCTGTTTTGCGATCTTGATCGCGTGATTGGCCGCCGGCACGCCGGCGTAGATTGCCACATGCAGCAGCGCCTCGCGAATATCCTCCCGGGAGGCGCCGGTATTGGCGGTGGCGCGCACATGCATCGCCACCTCGTCATCCTGGCCGAGTGCGGCGAGCAGCGCGATCGTGATCATCGAGCGCTCGCGCTTCGTAAGCTCCGGCCTGGACCAGACATGGCCCCAGGCCGCTTCGGTGATCAGCTCCTGGAACGGCTTGTCGAATTCGGTTGAGGCCGCCTGCGCGCGGTCGACATGGGCATCGCCGAGAACGGCGCGGCGGGTCGCCATGCCCTGCTTAAAGCGTTCGGACGCCGTGTCGCTCATGGGCTCTTTTCTCCAATCGATGAGAGGAAGGCACGGATAATCGCCGTCAGCGCCTCCGGCTGCTCGACGGGCGGAATATGGGCGCAGTCCTTGATCACTTCATAGCGCGCGTCAGGGATCAGCTTTGCCRTCGACAGCACCAGATCCGGTGGCGTCGAGCCGTCCTGATCGCCGACGATGCAGATGGTCGGCACCTTGATCCTGGCCGCAGCCTCGGTGAAATCGGTGTCGCGGATTGCAGCACAGGTGGCGTTATAACCTTCCACGGGCTGGCGGATCAGCATGTTGCAATAGCCGGCATAGGCGATATTTTCCGGGCGGCGGAAAGCCGGGGTAAACCAGCGTTCCATCACCATGTCGACGATGCTGGCAATGCCGTTCTTTTCGACGGCGGCGATGCGGTTGTTCCAGCTCTCTGCAGTACCGATCTTGTGCGCGGTGTCGCAGAGGATGAGCGCCTTCACCAGATCCGCGCGGTGCTGATAGAGCGATTGAGCGATCAAGCCGCCGACCGAAAGCCCGCAGATGATTGCATCCTTCACCGACAGCAGGTCGAGCAGGCCGGCAAGATCGGTCGCATGGTCCTCGATGGCGTAGGGCACCTGGCCGACATCGGACAGGCCGTGGCCGCGCATGTCATAGAGGATGATGGCAAAGTCGCCGGCAAGACGCACGATCACATCGCGCCAGATGCGGAAGTCCGTGCCGAGCGAATTGACAAAGACGATAACCGGCCGGTCGGCGGGTCCGCTGATCAACTGGTAGTGGATCGTCACGTCGTTGATACTGGCAAACTGCACTTTAAATCTCCTCCACTCCCAATTTGGTGAGTTGATCCGGTTAAGTAAAATGATATTTTTCGGCTTTCCAATAACTCGTGGGTTATGAAAGCAATGATCGATAGCCGCATCAAGTTTCGCCATCTACAGACCTTTGTCGAGGTGGCGCGGCAGAAAAGCGTTATGAAGGCCGCCGAACTCCTGCATGTCAGCCAGCCGGCAGTGACGAAGACGATCCGCGAGCTGGAACAGGCGCTCGGTGTCGGTGTCTTCGAGCGCGATGGGCGCGGCATCCGCATCACGCGCTACGGCGAGGTCTTCCTGCGCCATGCGGGAGCGGCACTGACGGCACTGCGGCAGGGCCTCGATTCCGTCTCGCAGGAGCAGTTCGGCGACGCCCCGCCGATCCGCATCGGCGCGCTGCCAACGGTTTCGACACGCATCATGCCGCGGGCGATGGATCTGTTTCTCAAGGAAAACACCTGGAGCCGGGTGAAGATCATCACCGGCGACAATGCCGTGCTTCTGGAGCAGCTTCGCATCGGCGATCTCGATCTCGTCGTCGGGCGTCTGGCAGGAGCGGAACGCATGACGGGTTTTTCCTTCGAGCACCTTCATTCCGAGCAGGTGGTCTTTGCCGTGCGCGCCGGCCATCCGCTGCTAACCGGCGGCAAATCGCTCTTTGCCGAGCTCGGCCGCTATACGCTGCTGATGCCGACCCGCGGGTCGATCATCCGCCCGGTGGTGGAAAATTTCCTGATCGCCAATGGCGTTGCCAGCCTGCCGAGCCAGATCGAGACCGTTTCGGATGCCTTCGGCCGTGCTTTCGTGCGTGACAGCGACGCGATCTGGATCATTTCCAATGGCGTGGTCGCACGGGATATCGCCGACGGTGTGCTTGCCGCCCTGCCGATCGATACGAGCGAGACGAAGGGACCGGTCGGACTGACAGTGCGCACCGATTCCATTCCCTCGCTGCCGCTGTCGATCCTCATGCAGACGATCCGTGAGGCGGCGTTGGAAATTTCCGGCCAGCCTGCGTCTGAGCACTAACCTTCAAGACAGTCGCTGCGATTGCTCGTAGATTTGTCGCCCCAGGCATCTGAAGAGGCGGCAATCATGAAAACAGGCTTCATCGGTCTCGGTGTGATGGGCACGCCGATGGCGCTCAATCTCCTAAGCGCAGGCACGGATCTCATTGTCTGGAACCGTTCGCCGGAGAGCGCGGAGACGCTGCGAGCCGCCGGTGCTGAGGTGGCCGCCGGCATTGACGAGCTCTTCCGCAAGTCCCAAGTCGTGATCCTGATGCTTGCGACGGACGCGGTAATCGATGCGGTTCTCGAGCGTGACACGCCGGCCTTTGCAGAACGGGTTGCCGAGCATGTCGTCATCCACATGGGAACGACTACACCCACCTATTCGAAAGCGCTTGAAGCGGATATCGGTGCCGTCGGCGGTCGCTATGTCGAGGCGCCCGTTTCGGGTTCGCGCCGGCCGGCGGAGGAGGGCCAGCTTGTGGCGATGCTTGCGGGAGACGCGGATGTCGTAAAAGAGGTCCGTCCGCTGCTGACGCCCATGTGCCGGGAGGCGGTCGTCTGCGGCGCAGTGCCAAATGCGTTGTTGATGAAGCTTGCCGTCAATATCTTCCTGATCACCTCGGTGACCGGGCTTGCGGAGGCCGCCCATTTCGCAGATCGGCAAGGGCTCGATATGGGTCTTTTCAAGACTGTGGTCGATGCCGGCCAGATGGCGAGCGGCATATCGCGGATCAAGAGCGCCAAGCTGGTGGAACGGGATTTCTCCGTGCAGGCGGCGATCTCAGACGTGTTGAAGAACAACGAACTGGTGGCGGAAGCGGCGCGGCAGGCGGGAATCGCCTCGCCGCTGCTCGATGCCTGCCATGCGCTCTATGCGGAGACTGAAAATCTGGGCTTCGGGCGGGAGGATATGGCAGCCGTCGTTCGCGCCTTTGAAGCGCGGACCGAGGCAATCAGCCTTCCTTTCGGGGACTGACGCTATACCGGTCTGGCATTTGGCGTCATGCTGACGCAATCTTGCCTGTGCAGAGAGCGGTTTTTGAAGTTGGACGGTCGAATGCGCGTCTTGCTGGCGGAAGATGAACCGGAAATGGCCGCCGTACTAGTGGCGGCGCTCCGCAACAACAATATCATCACGGACCACGTTTCAACCATCGAGGCGGCCGAAGAGGCCGTGCGACTGAACAGCTATGATGCCCTGCTGCTTGATCGCAGCCTGCCTGATGGCGACGGGCTGGAACTGATCGCCGACGCGCGTCGTATCCAGCCGGCTGTCCCGGTGATCATGTTGACGGCGCGCGGCGATCTGAAAGACCGGATCAAGGGGCTCGATTTCGGCGCCGACGACTATCTCGCCAAACCCTTCGCCGTCGAGGAGTTGATGGCGCGATTGAGAGCGATCCTGCGCCGTCCGGGCAATATCGAGATCGAGAGCCTGTGCCTCGGAAGGCTGCATTTCGACCTGCGCAACCGCGAGGCTCGTGTCGGCGACGTGGCGCTTGAACTGCCGCGCCGCGAATTGCTGGTGCTGGAAGCGCTGATGCGCCGGGCCGGCCGCACGGTGGAGCGCTCCAGTCTCGAAGAAGCGGTCTACGGCATGGATGACGAGATCCAGTCCAACGCGCTCGATGCGCATGTCTCGCGCGTGCGCCGCAAGCTCGATGCGGCGTGCGCCGGGGTCGAAATCCATACGATCCGCGGCGTCGGCTACCTGATCCGACAGGCCCGACCATGAAGAAGATGAAGTTCTATTCGCTGAAATGGCGGCTGATCCGCAGGCTGGTGGCTCTGCAGGCCGCGACCCTGGTGCTGATCGCAATCGCCTTTGCCTTCGTCTTCTGGATCTCCGGCATGAGCGGAATATTCGCTCCCGACGAGCATGCAATCGACGCTGCGACGGGGTCGATTGTTTGGGACCCTGACGGTTCGATGCGCATTACCAATACCAAGGATCTGGATTACCAGCGTGAGAAGGCGACCGATTTCTGGTTTCTGGTGCGCGACGAGCAGGGTCACGTGCTGACCGACGGCAATGTGCCGGCGCAATATCTCACCATCGCCGCTTCAGGCACCGACATCGCTGAGGCGCGCTTCAATGGGGATGAGGACAACCCTGCGACGATTGCCGCGCGCCTGCAGAAGGTCAAGAGCGATCACGGCGACCTGCTCGTCATCGTCGGCCGGCAGGGCAGCCTTCCGGCCGGCAAGCTGCTCGTCGTCTTTGTGGCGATTGCTTCCGGCGTCGTGTTGCCGGTTATCCTGCTGACCGGCCTGATCACGTTGGCGGTCACGCCTTTCGTGGCGCGCGGCATCCACCGCGGATTGAACGAAGTGGCGCAGGCAGCCCAGGGTATTGACGGCACCACCCGCGGCTATCGCCTGCCGCTGGAAAACGTGCCCGAGGAGGTGGCGCCGCTGGTGATCGCCATGAACGAGACGCTGCAGCGCCTCGACGACGATCATAACAAGCAGCGACGCTTCATGCTGGCCGCGGCTCATGAGCTGCGCACGCCAATCGCTATTCTGCAGAACCGGCTGGAGACCATGCCGCCGACGGAAGCGACCAACCGGCTGCTGGAAGATGTGGCCCGTCTTTCGACGTTGGCCCAGCAGCTGCTCGACCTGCAGCGGCTCAATCAGGAGCCCGTGCCGGATTGCTCCATCGACCTTGCGACCATCGCGCGGCGCCAGGCCGCCGAGCTTGCGCCGCTGATCATCGCCGCCGGCTATCAGGCGAATTTCGAACTGCGCTCGATGCCGGAACGCATTCTGGGCGACGAGATCGCGCTGGAACGGGCAATTGCCAATCTGGTGCAGAACGCCATTCAGCACGGCGGCAGGAGCGGCACGATCACCATTGCCGTAGAGCACCCCGCGCAGATTTCCGTCAGCGATGAAGGCCCTGGTATCGCGCCAGAGGACCGGGAGCGGATCTTCGAGCCCTTTCAGCGTGCGAACGGTCGCAGCCAGGGCATCGGGCTCGGCCTCCATCTCGTGCGCGAGATCGTCAAGCTGCACCACGGAAGCGTGTGGGTCTCGGATGCAGAGGGCGGTGGGGCGAGCTTCAATATGAACTTCGAGCCGACGGCCCAGACTGCATGAATCTTTTCGATGGTGCGGGTGCACGTCATGCTCGCATCATTTGAAAGGGGAATACCGGAATCGGATGATCGATGCTGGAGACCCGCATGCAACAGCCGCCGCTGGCCGCCTTCTTTAGTGCCCTTCTCGCCGAGCCCAGGAAAATCGGCGCGATCGTGCCCTCGGGAGGGCGGCTGGCGCGGTTGATCACCAGCGAGATCGGGCCTTCGGCCGGCAAAGTGCTGGAGCTCGGCCCCGGCACAGGGGTTTTCACCGCGGCGCTTCTCAAACGTGGCCTGCCGGCACGAGACCTCACACTGGTGGAGCTTGAAACCCGCTTCATCGCCCCGCTGCGGCAGCGTTTTCCTGACGTAGTTATTCTCCAGCGCGATGCGCGCGAGCTCGCGGCCTGCAGGGCAGAACTTGGACTGCAGGCGGCAATCGTCAGCGGACTGCCCTTTCGCAATATGCCAAGGGAAATCATCCGGGCCATTGTCGGCGGCAGCTTCAGCCTGCTGGAACGTGGCGGCGCCTTCTACCAGTTCACCTACGGCCATGCCTGCTCGGTACCGTCGGACGTGCTTGATGAGTTCGGGCTGCAGGCGGAGAGGCTCGGCCGGGTGCGCCTGAATATCCCGCCCGCCAGCGTCTTTCGCATTGCAAACCGGCCGGAGTGACGGGTGTGGCTTTGCCTGACTTCGTGACCTGTATCCTTGCGACAGGCCTCTGTGGTGTGATGATTGTCGCGATGCTGGAAAAACTCGTGCAGGTTGCCCCATCCGTCGGCATTGACCTGTTTTTTGGGCTGACTGCAGGCTCGGAATCGGCTGCGTCGTCTGGAACGGCGCGCTGATTTTAGCCGGCTGGATGGTTCGGCATTTCTAAAACGTGTCGCGATCCTTCAGATTGCTTGCCACGCTTTCAGCCCTTGTTGACGCATGTCGTTATCGCAAACCGCGTACACTTGTGCGACATGCGTTAGCGCAGCACGGTGCGCAGCGTGGCCTGGGTTTCCTTCAGCAGCGGCAGGTAGCGCGCGACCATCTCGACCGCCGGCACATGGGCTGCCGGCGCGCCGATATTGATGGCGGCGAYCGTCTGGCCACGGTCATTCTCGACCGGCACGGCGATCGAACAGAGGCCGAGTTCAAGCTCTTGATTGATGACGGCATAGCCCTGTGCGCGAACCTTCCGGAACTCGGCCATCAATTCCTCGAGGTCGGTCTTCGTATTCGGCGTATTCGCCTTCAGCTGGCTTCTGGAAAGAACAGCCCGGGCCTCGGCCTCCGGCAAAATGGCGAGCAGCACACGACCCATCGAGGCGCAATAGGCGGGAAGCCGGCTTCCGGGCGTCAGGTTGATCGACATGACGCGGCGCTGTGAGGCGCGGGCGACATAGACGATCTCGGTACCATCGAGCACCGACGCCGACGCGCTCTGGCCGGCCTTCTCGGAGAGGGCATCGAGATGCGGCTGGATGAGCACCGGCAGCGGTGTCGCCTCCAGATAGGCATGGCCAAGCCGCAGGATCTTTGGTGTCAGCGTGAAGAATTTGCCGTCGTAATCGGCGTAACCGAGCTCGGCGAGTGTGAGCAGCGAGCGGCGCACCGTGGCGCGGTCGAGGCCGGTGAGTTTCGCGGCATCGGTGATGGATAGCCGACGATGCATTTCGCCGAAGGCTTCGATCACCTTGAGGCCGCGGGCGAAGCCGCTGACAAAATCACTTTCCCGCATCGGTTGTCTGGTTTTCTCGTGTTGGCTCGGAAGTTGGGATTACCGGATCTTTGGTCGTACCGATGACCGTGTGAGGTTTCGGTCGCTAACCGTTGCAGGCGGCGATTGGTCAGCGCGCGGGAAGCCATTTCTTCTCGATCCGGCAGGCGACCGTATATGCGGGGTCGAAGACGTTGCCTATGTCGTACCGGATCACCTGGCCGAGGAGATGGCTGGCCGCCACCGTCGTCAGGCCATAGTCTATAACAAGCAGGTTCAACATTTCGGTCGTCGCGTGCTGCAGAGCCTGATCGAGCGGCCTCGCATTGCCGATGGTGATGATGTCATCAACAGTTTCGGCCCTCGGCCAGGATATCGGCCTTCCCTTTTCAACCGTCAGCCGGACAGTGACTTCGAACGTCGTCTCTACACCAGTGCCGACGATTTCGCCGTCACCCTGGACCGCATGGCAGTCGCCAAGAAAGAACAATGCGCCGGGCGCGAAGACAGGGAACCAGATCGTCGCGCCGGGACCGAGCACGCGGTAATCCATATTTCCGCCATACGCACCGCTCGTGGCCGTTGAGATCGCCTGGCCAAGGCTCGGCGCTACGCCGAAACATCCGATCATCGGCGACAATGGCAGAACCAGATTTTCGATGCCGGCAACCGGCTCCTTCAATTTCACAGTCATCGCTTGCCGGTCGATATCCCACAGCGTCTTTTCAGATCTTGGAAGGTCGCGAACGGCCTCGGGATCAATGACATTTGCCGCCAACACGCTGCGCGTGAACCCAGTGTCCCTTGTGGGTTTCATGTCCAGAATTTCGACCTTGAGGGCATCTCCGGGTTCGGCACCCTCGACGAAGACTGGCCCGTTCATGGGATTTGGGCCGCTTGCCTGCCGGACGTCGTTCTCGTCGTAGCCCCATGCGTCAAGTGTGCGGGTTACGACTGTGTCGCCGCTCGCGACCGTCAAAGCCGGAGGCATGGTTCCAATAACGTTGTAAAAGGCAGTTGCGACGAAAGGGTGGGTCGTCATTCTGGGTGTTCCGCTCGGGTTGGGAATGGGCGTGCAGGGTGACGTGCTGGTTCGACGAACTTACGCATCTGGCGGGCGACCGTCGACGTAAAATATTCAGGCTTCCATAGGTGTGTGGTGAAATATGGTACCGCGACCCCAAGATATGGGCCAGCAGGAGATTCTTAATTCTTTCGTGCAGGCCATCGTGAGGCTGACGATCTGATGAGGAGTGCGTGAATTGAATTCTATGCCCGGCCCGCCGCGCAGTTCGTTCCAACGGGCGGTTTATATTTGCCTTGGTCTGTTGATGGTCGGTCTTGGAATTATCGGTGCCATCCTTCCACTCATGCCGACGACGATCTTCCTGATCCTGGCTGCGTGGTTTTTCAGCCGATCATCCCCACGCCTGGAGGCCTATCTGATGCGCAGTCGATTTGGCGGCTCGCTACGCGACTGGCGTGAAAACGGCGCGATTTCCCGGAAATCCAAGATTTTAGCCTTGACGGGGATGTCGGCCGGATACGCGATATTCTTCGTTACTTCGAAGCCATCTGTTCCCCTCGCGATCATCGTCGGTGCATTGATCCTGGCTTGCGCTGCCTACGTCGCTTCGCGGCCGGGTTCCGCCAGGCGCAGCGCGCCGGATGAAAGCGGCGGCTGATCTATGTTTGCGACAAGAGGCACTTTACAACGAACGTAAACTCAAATTATACGGCCCGCTCGCTATTGCTCCCACACCCCAACATTCCCACCCGAGCGCCATGCCAAAAACTCATAAGCACAAGTTCCTGCGGGAACAATATCGACGCATGCTTGCGTCCGACCACCACATTGATCCACGCTGGCGTGACAGTTTCGACGCGTTCCTGACGGATATTGATCATCTGGCGCCGAATACCGGAAGCCGCCGAATTATTGGCCGCAGGAACACCAAGCTCGGTTTCGTACCCGGAAATGTCGAGTGGCATTGGGAAAGCACAACACTGCCGGTATCGCGGGAAAGCAGGGGACGCTAAGCCCGACAGCGTGACACGGCTGAAAGCAATCCCGCCAAGTCGAGCCTCCCGGTAGCGTGGCCGTGTCTCCCACCTTTTTGAGCGTTTCTCTTCTGCCAGTCTTGTCTCGACCTGTCTTGTCAACAACCTGACGTCATTGAGAACCGGCTTGCTGGACTGCCAGCGGATGACTGCCGACCCATGAGACGCACTGCCTTCTGCGGGAGCCCAATAGCGCGCAGCACATTCGCTCGCAAATTTCATTTGTGCGTTATGTAAACAAATATCATATAACGCACAAAATTCTTGCCGTAACCGGTACTCTCGCTCTATCCCTGTGGTCAGGGAGGCACGAGGAGGCCTCATCCAGCAAGGAGAGATCCCGCATGGACAAGACAATGGGGAGCGCGGCCGACGCCGTCTCCGAAATAGGCGATGGTGCCATCGTCATGATCGGTGGTTTCGGCGGCTCGGGTGCGCCGATTGAGCTCATTCACGCCTTGATCGACAAAGGGGCGAAGAACCTCACGGTGATAAACAACAATGCCGGCAATGGCCGTATCGGCATTGCCGCGATGATCGATGCCGGCATGGTCAGGAAGATGGTCTGCTCCTTCCCGCGCTCATCCGATCCGCGTGCCTTCACCGATAGATATCTGGCCGGTCAGATCGAGTTGGAGCTTGTTCCGCAGGGCACGCTTGCCGAGCGCATTCGCGCCGGCGGTGCCGGGATTCCGGCCTTCTACACGCCGACGGGTTACGGAACCGAGCTGGCCGAGGGCAAGGTGATCGCGGAATTCGATGGCCGGCATTATGTGCAGGAACGCTGGCTGAAGGCCGATTTTGCGATCGTCAAGGCACATGTCGGCGATACCTACGGCAATCTCACCTACAACAAGGCGGGACGCAATTTTAACCCGCTGATGTGCATGGCGGCGGCCAAGACGATCGCCCAGGTCTCGACCATCGTGTCGGCCGGCGACATCGATCCCGAGCATGTCGTCACACCCGGCATCTTCGTCGACCGCGTCGTCGAAATCGCCGATCCGCAACAGGAAGAAGAGCTCATTCGAGCCGGGGTGGCCTACGTATGACCGTCGACACCAGAGAAGATATCAAGCTATCCAACGCCCAGATCGCCTGGCGTGCCGCCCAGGACATTGCCGATGGTGCCTATGTGAACCTCGGTATCGGCTTTCCGGAAATGGTCGCCCGCTATCAGCCGCCGGGTCGACAAGCGATCTTCCATACGGAAAACGGCATTCTGAATTTCGGCGAGGCGCCGCAAGCTGGCGAGGAGGACTGGGATCTCATCAATGCCGGCAAGAAGGCGGTAACGCTGAAGCCGGGTGCGGCCTTTTTCCACCATGCCGACAGCTTTGCGATGGTTCGCGGCGGCCATCTCGATGTCGCGATCCTTGGCGCGTATCAGGTCGCTCAGAACGGCGATCTCGCCAACTGGCGCGTCGGCGCCAAGGGCGTGCCGGCCGTCGGCGGCGCCATGGATCTGGTTCATGGCGCCAGGCAGGTCTGCGTCATCACAGAACATGTCACCAAGAACGGCGAGCCGAAGCTGGTCGACAAATGCACGTTTCCGCTGACGGGGGTGGCTTGCATTACCCGTATCTATACGAGCCATGCCGTCATCGACATCAAGGACGGGCGTTTTTTGTTGCGGGAGAAGCTGCACGCCATGTCGATAGAGGAGCTGCAGGCCATGACGGGCGCCCCGCTCCATATTGAGGGGCCGGTTGCCGACCTCGTCGTTCCAGAACTTTGAGGACAAGTCTATGACCGAAGCCTTCATCTGCGACTATATCCGTACGCCGATCGGCCGTTATGGCGGCTCACTTTCCTCCGTGCGTGCCGATGATCTCGGCGCCATTCCGCTGAAGGCGCTGATTGCGAAGAACGCCTCCGTCGACTGGGAAGCGGTCGATGACGTCATCTTCGGCTGCGCCAATCAGGCGGGCGAGGACAACAGAAACGTCGCGCGAATGTCGCTGCTTCTCGCCGGTCTGCCGGTTTCGGTGCCGGGCACGACGATCAACCGGCTCTGCGGCTCGGGCATGGATGCCGTCATCACCGCAGCGCGTGCCATTCGATCAGGCGAAGCAGAACTGATGATCGCCGGCGGTGTTGAAAGCATGTCGCGTGCGCCCTTCGTGATGCCGAAGGCCGAGACCGCTTTTTCGCGCGCTGCCGAAATCCACGACACGACGATCGGCTGGCGTTTCGTCAATCCCCTTATGAAGAAGCAATACGGCGTCGATTCCATGCCGGAGACGGGCGAAAACGTCGCCGAAGATTACAAGGTCAGCCGCCTAGACCAGGATGCCTTCGCTGTCCGCTCGCAGGCGAAGGCTGCTGCCTCCCAGGCAAGCGGCCGGCTGGCCAAGGAAATCACCTCGGTGACCATCCCGCAGCGCAAGGGCGATCCCATCACGGTCGAGAAGGACGAGCATCCGCGCGCAACCAGCATGGAAGCACTCGCAAAATTGCCGACGCCCTTCCGTCAGGGCGGCACGGTGACGGCCGGCAATGCTTCGGGCGTCAATGATGGGGCGGCCGCCCTTATCATCGCCTCGGAAGCTGCGGCGAAGAAATACGGGCTGACGCCGATCGCCCGCGTTCTCGGAGGTGCGGCTGGGGCTGTTCCGCCTCGTGTCATGGGCATCGGCCCGGTACCGGCTTCGCGAAAGCTGATGGTGCGGCTCGGCCTGAAGCAGGACCAGTTCGACGTTATCGAACTCAACGAGGCCTTTGCCAGCCAGGGTCTGGCGGTGCTGCGAGAACTCGGCATTGCCGATGACGATCCGCGAGTAAACCGCAATGGCGGGGCGATCGCGCTCGGTCATCCGCTCGGCATGTCAGGCGCCCGTATCACCGGTACTGCAGCTCTCGAACTTGGCGAAACCGGCGGCCGCTATTCGCTGTCGACCATGTGCATCGGCGTCGGTCAGGGCATCGCCGTGGCGCTCGAAAGGGTCTGAGAGCCGTTTATTCGGGAATTGATTGCATCATGATTTCGCTGCGCACGACCGGCGCCTCGGCGCCGAAATAGGTCTTGAGCAGCTTGGGGTCAGCGTGCGGTCGACGGGAAGTCGAAAAGCGGAATTGTCGCGCCTGAGCGCGATTCCGTAGGGCACGCGGATGGAGAGGCGACTGCCGAGTGCCAGCACCGAAGGATGAGTTGCTCCGTCGGCAAGGTCGATGAGAAGGGATCGGTAGGCAAGGCCGAAAGTTTGGCCCGTCGGTCATTTGTCAACGGCGGCGCCGGCGCCGGAGGCATGGCATCTCGCTCTTTCGTGCATTGCCCTTCGCCAATCTCCCCTGCTAAGACTGGCACATATCGTTTTATCACCTATGTCTTTGGTTTTTCGGGAGGCTATCGTCGCCATGGCAGATCTTGCTCAATTGCTTGCATCCATCAAAATTCCTGACCTCGCCGGCAAGGCCGTGCTGATAACAGGCGCTTCCACGGGCATCGGCGCGGCCGTTGCGCGCGCCTTTGCCGCGCAGGGCGTCAAGGTCGGTATTCATTACAATTCAAGCCGCGAACCAGCCGAAAAGCTTGCCGATGAGATTAAGGCAGCGGGCGGCGCAGTGCATCTGGTGCATGGCGACGTGTCGCGGGAGGGCGAAACGGAGCGTGTCGTCGAAGAGACGGCCAAGACCTTCGGCCATCTTGACGGTCTCATCAACAATGCCGGCGGCATGCTCGGCCGCAAGCCGACCTCAGAATATACCGACGAGCATTATGAGAAGGTCATGAATCTCAATGCCCGCTCGGTTCTGGCTGCAACGCGCGCCGCCCATCCCTGGCTGAAGAAGCAGGGTGGCTTCATCATCAACACGACCTCGATTGCTGCCCGCAATGGCGGCGGCAACGGCGCGATCCTCTATGCGGCCTCCAAAGGCTTTGTCTCGACGATCACCCGCGGCCACGCCAAGGAATTCGTTGCCGACAGGATTCGCGTCAATGCGGTCGCACCCGGCGTCATCGCAACGCCTTTCCACGAGCGTTACACGAATGACGAACAGATGGAGATGCAGCGAAAGTCGATCCCGATGGGCTTCGTCGGTACATCGGAAGATTGCGTCGGCGCCTATCTCTTCCTCGCCTCGCCGACGTTTTCAGGCTATGTGACGGGCCAGATCCTCGAGGTTAATGGCGGCCAGCTGATGCCCTGATTGGGGCTGGAAAGATCGCAATTTACGGAACTTTCGCACCGCAATGACGTTTCCCGCTTGGCCATTTAACAAACGGGGGCGTCATGAGCTTTTCCTTTTCCGAACTCGACTTCCTGAAACCGGAACTGGGGGCGGAATATATCGGTTCAGGCACGCATTTCGCGGTTTTCTCCGCGCATGCAGAACAGGTGGAGCTCTGCCTCTTCTCTCCCGACGGCAAGAAGGAGATTGCCCGGCTGCCGCTGCCGAAGCGCGAGGGTGATATCTGGTCGGGCTATATTGCCGGCGTCGGTCCAGGCACCGTCTACGGCTACCGCGCGCACGGTCCCTACGATCCGAAGAACGGCCATCGGTTCAATGCCAACAAGCTGCTGCTCGATCCCTATGCCAAGCAGGTGCTCGGCGATCTCAAATGGGATGATGCGCTCTATGGTTATACGATCGGAAAGGACGATCTTTCCTTCGATGAGCGCGACAGCGCGCCTTACATGGTCAAGGGTATCGTTCAGGATCCGGATTTCGATTGGGCTGGTGAAGAAGCAATACGGCGGCCATGGCCGGAGACGGTGATTTATGAGGCGCATGTCCGCGGACTGACGATGCTGCATCCGAAAGTGCCTGACAGGCTGCGTGGCACCTTTCTCGGCATGTGCAGCGATCCGATCATCGATCATCTCGTAAAGCTCGGCATATCGGCGATCGAGCTGCTGCCGATCCAGTTCTTCCCCAACGACCGCTATCTCGAAGAGAAGAAGTTGACGAATTACTGGGGCTACCAGACACTCGGTTTCTTTGCGCCGAAGGCACGCTATCTCTCGGGCGACAAGATCACCGAGATCAAGACCATGGTGAAGAAGTTCCATGCCGCCGGCATCGAAGTCATCATGGACGTCGTCTACAACCACACGGCCGAGGGCAGCGAGAAAGGACCGACCCTTTCCTTCCGCGGGCTAGACAATGCGAGCTACTACATCCTTTCGCCTGATGATCCGCGCCACACCTTCGATACGACCGGGACCGGCAATACGCTGAACGTTGCCAATCCCATGGTCATGCGCATGGTGCTGGACAGCCTGCGCTACTGGGTTAGCGCCATGCATATTGACGGCTTCCGCTTCGATCTCGCCAGCACGCTCGGCCGCCAGGATCTGGAGTTCGACCGGCAGGGATTGTTCTTCGGCGCAATCCGTCAGGACCCGATCCTTGCCGGCGTCAAGCTGATCGCCGAGCCTTGGGACGTCGGCGACGGCGGCTATCAGGTCGGCGGCTTCCCCCATCCCTTCCGCGAATGGAATGATAAGTTCCGTGACGACGTGCGCCGCTTCTGGAAAGGCGATGGCGGCATGGTATCGGAGATCTCGCAACGTATCACCGGCTCGGCGGTTCAGTTCAACCATTCGGATCGCGGCGCGACTTCATCGATCAACCTGCTGTCGGCCCATGACGGCTTCACGCTGGCCGACACGGTTTCCTTCAACGACAAGCACAACGAGGCGAATGGCGAGGATAACAGGGACGGTCATTCGGACAATCATTCCGATAATATGGGTGCCGAAGGCACGACCGATAACGAGGACATCAACAGGCTTCGCGCGCGCCGTCGCCGCAACATGATGGCGACGCTGATGCTCTCCCAGGGCGTCCCGATGATCCTCGCCGGCGACGAGATCGGCAACAGCCAGGGCGGCAACAACAACGCCTATTGCCAGGACAATGAGATCGGCTGGACGAAGTGGGATGGCCTCGATGATCCGTTCCTCGATTTTTGTCGCAATGCGGTTGCCTTCCGCAAGGCGCATCCCGTGCTGAGGCAGGAGCGTTTTCTGACGGGTGACAGTACCGAGGACGGACGCATCGAAATCGCCTGGTACAAACCGGATGGCAACTTCATGGATGACGGCGCTTGGAATGACGACGGGCTTCAGGTGCTCGGCGTCTATCTTTCTAAGAGTGCGCATTCCCCTGAGACGGAAGAGATGGATGATCTCTATCTGGTCTTCAACGCCGGCGGCGATTGCGAGGTGTATTTGCCCGAGGTCAATGGCCTGAAGCAATGGGCTCGCGTGCTGGATACCGGGGCGGAGGACGACGGTTTCAACCTTCATGAGCAGGAAAGCCCCGTGATGGTTTATGCCCAAAGCATCGCAGTCTTTGCGCCGAAGGGGCAGACCAAACCGCCAAAGGATGCAAGCAAGGCTGAGCGCCGCAGGTGGTTCCATTTTGGTCGGCGGAGCAAGTGACGGATCAGTAGCAAGAATGAATGCCGACGTCATCACCGAGCTTGGCCTGGTTTATGTCAGCGATACCGAACCCGGTATCCGCAGACGACGGAAGGGAAAGGGCTTCAGCTATACGTTGCCGGACGGGAAAACACTGGCCGATGAGATCCAGCGGGCGCGCATCCGTGCGCTCGGCTTGCCGCCGGCCTATGACAATGTGTGGATCTGCATTGACGAGAACGGGCATTTGCAGGCGACCGGCTTCGATGTCCGTGGCCGCAAACAATACCGTTATCACAAGGACTGGCAATCCTTCCGCAGCACCGGAAAATTCCATCAACTCATCGAATTCGGCAATGCGCTGCCAAAGATCCGGCGAACGGTGCTGCGCCATCTCGATACCGGTGCGGAGGACGTCAACGGCGTGCTTGCGGCGCTGACGATATTGCTCGACGAAGCGCATCTGCGTGTCGGCAACCAAGCCTATGTGAAGGAGAACGACACCTATGGTGCAACGACCCTGTTGAAACGTCATCTGAAGATGGTCGATGGGCGTATCGAGCTGAAATTCCGCGCCAAGGGTGGCAAACGGGTCCAGCGCAGTCTCAAACATCCGCGCCTGCAGAAGATTTTGGAAGAGATCGCCGATCTGCCGGGCAGGCAGCTTTTCGTCTGGAAGGATGAGACCGGGGCGCTAAGGCCGATCGATTCCGGCCGGTTGAATGCCTATCTCGCTGAGATCTCGGGCATTGCCATTTCCGCCAAGACGTTCCGTACATGGGCAGGTTCGCTTGCCGCTTTCGGCGCAGCGCGCAGCGCCGCTTCAGAAGGACGGCGGCCGTCCGTCAAGGAAATGTCGGAGGCTGCGGCAGACGCCCTGCACAATACGCCGGCGATCTCGCGCTCCAGCTACATCCACCCGGCAATCATTGCGCTTTCGGCCAAGGATGAGACGCTGGAGGAGGGCGGTAGCGAGCCCCTGCGTGGGCTTCGGGCGGATGAGAACCGCATGCTGGATTTCCTGACGCGTCGCAGCATTCCCGAGTGAATAAAAAGAACCCGCAGCGGAACTGCGGGTTACGCATTCAACAGGAGCAATCCCTGATCAGGAAGCATCCATGTCGAGTTCCGGATAGTGGCGGAAAATGCCTTCCGTGCTGAAAGGCAAGCGCCGGTCGGATTTCAGATAGCGAGCGATGTTGGGGCGATGCTCGACGCTGTCATGGAGGGCGGCAAGCAGCGGATATTTGCTGCGGTAGCTGCTCATCGCCTTTGGAAACGCATAAACGAGGCCTTCGACGATCTGGAAGAGCGACAGGTCCACATACGTCAGTGCATCGCCGGCTACATGTTTGGCGCTATACGGATTCTGCTGCAGCACGCGTTCGAAATAGCCGAGGAATTTCGGGATGCGCTCCCTGGTGAAATCGGCCGAGCGGGCCTTCGCTTCCTCCTTTTGGTCTTCATAGTAGAGCGAGGTGGCGATCGGGTGATGCGTGTCATGCACCTCGGCTACAAAATCGGTGATCGTCAACTGCAACCCGTTCACCACATAGCGCAGCCCTTCGTCATCCGGTGCCAGTCCGAGTTTGGGGCCGAGGTAGAGAAGAATGTTGGCGACATGCGGAATGATGAGGTCGCCCTCCTTGAGGAAGGGTGGGGCGAAGGGAATATGCGCCTCGCTTTTGCTTTCCATGATGGTCAACATCGCGCCGGTGCCACGACCGGGGCCGGACTGGCGGGTCATGTCGATATAGTCGGCACCCGCTTCCTCGAACGCCAGCCGCACAAATTCTCCACGGCCCTGGATGCCGTCCCAATAATAAAGCTCGTAAGTCATTTGTCCTCGTAGTGTCTTTAACGCCTTGGTTGGCGGCTGAAATCCTTGCGAAGTTCGTCCTTCGCCTTTTCAAGTGTGCCCGTCTGCTTCTTCGTCAATTGGTCGTCAGCGCGGTTGATGTAGAAATTCAGCATCGACATGGCCGACTGGAAGGGATTCGATTTGCGCCGGTCGCTGTTTTCGGCCGAGTGTTTCAGRCAATCGGCGATCTTTTTCGGATCGTCGGAGGCGAATGCGCCTTCCTTAAGGACCAGGGCGTCACTGTTTTCGGTGACACGCTGTGACTATTTTTTCTTGCTTTTCGCCATCGTGCGTTTCCTTCGCAGCGACATGCGGCGCGAGTCTGCCCGCTACCTAGCTGATCGTGCCGTCAGTGATGGGCGTGGTGCTCGTTGCGCTTGCGAGTGGCGGCTGCCTTCTTGGCGGAAGCGGAACGCTCTTCTTTCGAGCGGGATGCGGAGGCGTGTCCGCCGATCTTTCCGCCTTTTTCGGAGGATTCGTTCGTATCCTTCTTGCCGCGCCCAGAGCCTGATTTGTTGCCGCCGCCGCTTTCCTTGTTGACGGTTGCCCATGCGCGGCGTTCGGCCTCCCCTTGGGATACACCGCGGTCCTCATAGCCTTCCTCGATATGCTCGGCCTTTCTCTTCTGCTTGTCGGTATAAGCAGATTTGTCACCTTTCGGCATGGCTGCCTCCTCTGTTTCGAAAGAGGCTCAACCGCTGGCCATGTAAAAAGTTCCGGGCCTTCCCGGCCGCCACCAGTTCGGGAAATTTCCGGAACTCGAAGGCCCGAGGCAGTCAGGGGCCCCTATGCTATGGGGCGCTGGCTGGCAGCGGTCTTCACTGCGCGGTCGAGTGCTGCAGTGGTAAACGGCTTTGGCAGCAGCACAGAACCGGAAAAACGGTTCGCATCCGGCAGATTGCTGTTGCCGGTCGCAAAGACCAGGCCGACCGAAGGGAAGGCTTCGCGCGCCAGCGCTGCTAAGGCCGGGCCGGACATGCCCGGCAGGCCGACATCGGCAACGACGATATCTATATCCGTGCTGTGCAGGAGTTCGATGCCCTGTTCGCCGCTGTCGGCTTCGATCACGTCATAGCCGAGGTCCCGCAGGATTTCGGCTGTATCCATGCGGATGAAGGCATCATCCTCGACCAACAGAAGTTTCAGCCTGGCCTGGACGATGTCGCGCGGCTGCGCGCTGTCTGGCAGCGGCACCGGGTTGCTCTGGCGGCGTTGTGGCTGATTGACGAGGACGTGGCGGACTTTTCGCGCCAAGGCCTCCCGTGTATAGGGCTTGGAGAGGAGCTCCAGGCCGGGATCCAGCCAGCCGCCATGGACGATCGAGTTTTCGGTATAGCCTGACGTATAAAGCACGGCGACGTTGGGCAGCCGCTCGCGGGCCATGCGCGCGAGTTCAGGGCTCTTCAGCGGACCAGGCATGACGACGTCGGTAAAAAGCAGGTCGATATGCGCGCCGCTCTCGATCACGGTCAACGCGCTCTGCGCATCCTTGGCCTTCAGGACGTAATAGCCGAGATCGGTCAGCATCTCGACGACGGTTGTACGCACACCTTCATCATCCTCGGCGACCAGAATAGTCTCGGTGCCGCCGGTTGCGGGAACATTGTCGCCAGTGGCTATCCGGTCCTCGCTCTGGAAGGAGCGGGGAAGATAAAGCTTCACCGTCGTGCCTTCTCCGATCTCGCTGTAGATCTTCACATGGCCGCCGGACTGCTTGACGAAACCGTAGACCATGGAAAGGCCGAGACCGGTACCCTTACCCTCAGGTTTGGTTGAGAAGAACGGTTCGAAAGCCTGCTCGATGATCTCCGGTGGCATGCCTGAGCCGGTGTCGGTGACGGCGAGCACCACATATTGGCCGGCTGCGACCTCCGGATGAGTGCGGCTATAGGAATCGTCGAGAAAGGCATTGCCCACTTCGATCGTCAGTTTGCCGGCGCCATCCATTGCATCACGTGAGTTGATCGCAAGGTTCAGCAGTGCGTTCTCAATTTGGATCGGATCGGCAAAACTGTTCCAGAGGCCGCCGGAGACCATGGTCTCCACTTCGATTTCCTCACCCAGCGCGCGGCGCAGCATGTCATCCATGGCAGAGACGAGGCGGCCGATATTGATCACCTTCGGCTCCAGCGGCTGGCGGCGGCCGAAGGCGAGAAGCTGGCTGGCGAGCCGCGATCCGCGCTCGACGGCGGATAGCGCGTTGGCAATGCGCTCCTTGGCTCGGCCGTTATTCGTCACATCCTTGCCGAGAAGCTGGAGATTGCCTGAAATGACCTGCAGCAGATTGTTGAAATCGTGGGCTACGCCGCCGGTGAGCTTGCCGATCGATTCCATCTTCTGCGCCTGCTGCAGGGCTGCTTCCGCCTGCTGGCGTTCGAGGATTTCGGCGGCGACGCGAACCTCAAGCGTTTCGTTCAGCTTACGGAGCTGGTCCTCGGCACCGCGGCGCTGGGCGATTTCGACCTCTGCAGCGCGGATGAGCCTGGCGTTGTCGATTGCGACGGCAGACTGGCCCGCCAGGCTGACAAGGCTTGCCTCTGCCGCATCCGAAAAGCGGGCGGGCTGGCTGTGACCGAAGAACAGTCCACCAATGACGCTGCCGTCGCGCGACTTGACCGGAACGGCGAGATAGCTGCGCACAGGAAGGTGGCCGCTGGGCATGCCGGAATGCGGCGCATTCTGCCCGTAGCGCGGATCAAGCAGGATATCGTCGGAGCGCACGACGCCCTCGCCGTTGAAAGTCGGCGCAAAGACCTTGGTGTTGCGCGGCATCGGAAACCTGTCGAAATGTTTCCGTTCAACACCAGACAGCGCGTAAAGCATGTAACTGCCGCCTTCACCATCGTCGACATTGTAGAAGAACGCGCCGAATTCGGCGTCCGTCAACGTCACGCCGGCATCGACGGCGATCTGTGTCAGGCGATCGACGTTAAGCTCGGCCGTGATTGCCGCACCGGCGCGATTGACAACAGCGAGTGTGGTGGATTTTTTTCGCGCCTCATCCAGCGCGATGCTCTCGCGGCGTTTGCCAAGCACCTGGTCCGTCACTTCCATTGTCGCGCAGAGAATGCCGGCGACCTTGCCGTCGTCGTCCCGCAGCGGCGTATAGGAAAAGGTGAACCACGTGTCCTCCGTCTGGCCTTCGCGCCTCATGGGAACGAGAAGTTCCTTGTAGAGCTGCGACCGTCCATCGAGCGTTGCCTGCACGATCGGCTCGAATTGCGGCCAGATATCCGACCAGACCTTGTGGAAGGGTTTTCCGAGGGATGCAGGATGCCGTTCGGGGAAGATCGCGACATAGGCGTCGTTGTAAATAAAGGCGAGTTCCGAACCCCAGGCGACGAATTTCGGCTGGCGTGAATTGACCACCATTTCCGCGATGTGCTTGAGGGAACTTGGCCATGCCTCGACCGGCCCGATGCCGGCTGCGTCTATGTTTCCCCGGCGCAGCAGATTGCCGATTTCGCTATCGCCTTCTGGCCAGCGGCCCCCAACCCGTGCCATCAAAAATCGCTTTCATTCATTGCTGCGGCATAGTCCGCACCGGGCTTGCCGGTCCATGTCGACAAAATAGAGGCGTGGGACATAAGGGAAAGGCCGAGCTACAAATATCGTTAACCGGGCAAAGCTCCGATTACTTCAGCCAGGGCGTTTATATTTCCTGCTTCGGGTCCAGTTTCTGCGAGGCGGCAAAAGCGCGACTTAACACGAAAGATCGAAACTGGATTGGTTTGCGCGGATCACGGAAAAATATGCCGACTATATTATCGACAAAAAGGATCAGGCCGAGCGCGAAGCCGACGTAGAGCAGGGCGGCGATGAAAAGAAGCGACATCTCCATCCCCTACACCCGCGCTTGAAAACCACCGGCGCAGGCCACGCGGACCGGTATGAGAGCAGCAAAACAGCTGTTCATGGCGACGTCCTCCGTTTGCCTGTGGGCAGAAACAAACGGAAGAGGTTCCTGTTCCCCGTTTCGAGGGGTGGACGCAGCTTTTTTACAAAGCTGTCCAGACGGACGTTTCATTCGGCTTGTGGTCACCCCCCGCACAGAAGCTGGCGCTTCATGAACTTCTTAGCGTGGAACCAATTCAAACTTATGACAAAACGGGCCAAAGGGCGCTATTCCGAGCGCCCTCTTTCACTGCAACTGAATATTTCCTGTCAGGAAGCAGATTTGCGTACGGCTGTCCGTTTCGGGGCGGGTTTGACGATGCCGTCGGTCTTTGTGTTTGTTGCCGCCTGTTTGGCAGGTTTCTTGGCTTCGCCGCCATTCGTGACCTCAGTTGCCGGTGCCGCCGTCTTGGCTGCGGCCGCACGCTTCGCCCTAGGTTTCACTTCCTTGCCGTTTGGAGATTTTGAAGCCCCCTTGAGGGCGTCATGCTCGGCCCTTGCTTGTTCCCAATGGATGGAATCCCTTCCCATCGGGTGCCCCTCTTCTTCCCAGAGGGCATATGCACGTTTCTTTATCCACTCGTCCCGAGTTTCTGCCATCGCTGATCTCCAGTCACAACATGCCGTCGTTCGAACGCGATACCTTTGAAAAAGGTTCCAGACTATGGGGCCGGTTTCAAGTGGATTTGCCAAGTCTGTCGGAAATATTTTTGCGTTGCAATATTTATAGGCAGCAACTCGTTCTAGTTGCCTTGATATTGGACAGCGTGGCGCAACTCCTCGATAAAATTCGCACGCTGGAGCGCGAAATCCTCTTCCTTGCAAATCCGCAGGAGGAAGGAAGGGCGGATGGTCACGAGAACCGGCGGACGGTTCTCCGGCGTGAGGATGTGACCGCGTGAGGCTGTCAGTTTCACCTTTGAGCCAAGGAGAGAATAAAGTGCGGTCGCACCGAGCGCGACGAGGAGACTCGGCTGCGCGAGGTTGATTTCAGCCCCGAGCCACCAGGAGCAGCGCTGGATCTCCCCCGTGTTGGGCTTCGAATGCAGGCGGCGCTTGCCGCGAGGCTCGAACTTGAAGGGCTTGACCGCATTGGTGACGTAGCATCGCGAGCGCTCGAGCCCAGCCTCCTCGAGACAGATGTCGAGCAGGCGTCCGGCCGGGCCGACAAAGGGGTGGCCTGCAATATCCTCCTTGTCGCCGGGCTGTTCGCCGACAAGCATGATATCGGCCTTTTGCGATCCTTCGCCGAAGACGAGCTGGGTTGCGTTCTTGTAGAGGTCGCAGCGCGTGCGGGCTTCCGCCTGACGTTCGAGCTGATCGAGGTTGGCGGCGTCGGCGTTTTCAAGCGTGAAGGCAGGACCGAATTTCGGTGCGACGTTCATGACGGCGATCCCTTGGCTTTCACCTTCAACCGATCACGCTTCGGATTGTTCCTGTCTGTTCGGAACAACGCGCAGCCTCAGGAATTTGATGCTGATGGAAATCAGACGGGGTGAGGGATGAACCAGATTTCACAAACTGGCAGGATCACGGCGCGCTGGGGCGCAAAGCTCATTGAGGGCAACGGCGCGCGTTTTTGCCTTTGGGCACCAGGCGCGGACGCGCTATCGCTGCGGCATCGGGGCCGAGATATCTCGATGGAGCATATTGGCGACGGTTGGTTCGAGGTAACTGTGGTGGAGGCATTTGCCGACGACGAGTATATGTTCGTTCTGCCGAACGGAAGGGCTGTGCCGGACCCGGCGTCGCGAAGGCAGGCCGGGGATGTGCATGGCCCATCATTGATCGTCGATCCCCACTATCGATGGCAGAATTCTGGCTGGCGCGGCCGCCCCTGGGAAGAGGCGATCATCAGCGAAATCCATATCGGTACCTTTACGCCCGAGGGTACGTTCCGTGCTGCGGCGGAGAAGCTCACGCATCTCGCGGAAACCGGCATCACGGCTGTCGAAGTGATGCCCGTTGCGCAATTTGCCGGTAATCGCGGCTGGGGTTACGACGGTGTGCTACAATATGCGCCGCATTCCGCTTATGGCACGCCGGCCGATTTCAAGGCCTTCATCGATACGGCGCATGGCCTTGGCATCATGGTGCTGCTCGATGTCGTCTACAATCATTTCGGACCCGAGGGCAATTATCTCCCCAGCTATGCGCCGGGCTTCTTCCGCGAAGACCGGGAAACGCCCTGGGGGGCGGCAATCGATTTCGGGCGAAATCCGGTACGGCACTTTTTCATCGAGAATGCGATCTACTGGATCGACGAGTTCCGGCTGGACGGGCTCAGGCTCGATGCCGTGGAGCAAATCCACGACACGTCCGAAAAGCATGTGCTGTCGGCTATGGCCGACGAAGTGAAAGCCGCCTTCGCCGACAGGCACGTCCATCTCGTCGTCGAAGACCAGCGCAATCTCGTGGAGTTGCTGGACCGTGACGAGAGCGGCGCTCCCAAAGCCTACGAGGCCGAATGGAACGATGATTTTCATCATGTAGCGCACATCATCGCGACCGGTGAAACGGTCGGCCACTACAAGCCTTTCGCCGATCAGCTCTGGCATAAGCTTCGCATCGCGCTTCAGCACGGCTTTATCTATCCTGATCGAACCGATCCGCCGGAACTGCCCGTCGGGGAGCGTCGCTACCTGCCGCCGACCGCCTTTGTCGATTTCCTGCAGAACCACGACCAGATCGGCAACCGCGCTTTCGGCGAGCGGCTGGTAAGCCTTTCCGATCCCGATATGCTGGATGCGTTGACAGCGATACTCCTGCTCTCACCGCACATTCCCTTTCTCTTCATGGGGGAGGAATATAGGGAGAGGCAGCCCTTCTATTTCTTCACCGATTACACGGGCGAGCTCGCCAAAATAGTCCGCGAGGGTCGTATGGCGGAAGCCGAGGGTTTTGGCGGATTGAAGGCCGAAAGGTCCCTGGCCGATTTGCCCGATCCAAATGCCTTTTCGACCTTCGAGAATTCGAAACTTGACTGGCAATTGCGCGAGAGCGAAGAGGGCCGGAAAAACCTGGCATTCGTCTCGGAGCTCCTGGCGCTGCGGAAAACCTATATCGTGCCGCTGCTGCGGCAGAGCTGGGCCATCGGCAGTGGCGTGCTTGAAGCGCCGGAAGGGGCGGTCGCCGTCTCGTGGAAGTTCGCCAATCTGACGCTGGCTCTGCGCGCCAATTTGTCGGGGCAGGCCCTTATCTTGCCGTCGGTCGCCGGGACGGTGATCTATGAGCGCTACGGCAAGGCAGCAAAGCCTGCCGAGGATGGCGCGCTGCCCCCACATTCCGTGGTCTTTGCCGTCGATGTTGAGCCGGCGAATTAAACAACTGAAAATTTCGCGTTGAGAGCGGGCCGCGGACTGATTGAACGCAGACGCTTCGCGGTTATATCTTGTGGCGATGTTTCAATTGTTGTCGACCTACTGGCCGCATATCCTCTTCGTCATCTCGATTGCCATGGGGGCAGCGGCGGCGATCCATGCTGCCATGACCAAGGAAGAGGTCCGGGCGGCGATCGGGTGGGTGGGCGTCATTATCCTCTCGCCGATCATCGGCGCCCTGCTTTACATGATTGCCGGCATCAACCGCATCCGCCGCAAGTCGCTGAGCCTTCGCCGCGACGCATTGCTGCCTGCCGCCGATCTGGACGAGCTCGAAAAATTCGACGCGGAGACCGATGCCGTCATCAGCCAGTTCGGCCGCCGCTTTGCAGCCCTGCAGACACTTGGTGATCGCGTCACCCGTTATCCGCTGACGACCGGCAACACCATCGACATGCTGGAAAACGGCGACGAAGCCTATGCGGCGATGAAGACGGCGATCGAAACCGCCGAACGCAGCATCCTGCTCGAAACCTATATCTTCGACCGCGACCGGATCGGGCTTCGCATCGCCGATGCGCTGATTGCAGCCGTCCGGCGCGGCGTGGAGGTGCGCGTGTTGATCGATGCGGTCGGTGCGCGCTATTCGGTACCGAGTATTCTCGGCCGTCTGCAGGAGGGCGGGGTGACGGTCGATGTCTTCAACGGCAACGTCATCATGGGTCTCAGGCTGCCCTACGCGAACCTGCGCACCCACCGCAAGATCCTGATCGCGGATGGAAAGATCGCGCTGACGGGCGGCATGAATATCCGCGAAGGCTTCAGCGAGGAAGCGGTCGGGGGGAGCTTTGCCCATGACACGCATTTCAGTGTTAGCGGCCCGGCAGTTGCCGATCTTTTCGATGTGGCCGCCGAGGATTGGCGTTTCACCACAGGCGAAGTCCTGAACGGCGAGGCCTGGCGCATCGACCGGCCGGAGCGCAAGCGCGGCGATCCGGTCTTCATGCGCATCGTCGCTTCCGGGCCGGACCGGAGCGTTGAGACGAACCACAAAATGCTGATGGGCGCTTTTTCCGTTGCGCGCCAGTCCATCCGGATCATGTCGCCTTACTTTCTGCCGGATCGGGAGCTGATCAGTGCACTAACGACAGCGGCCCGTCGCGGCGTGGAGGTAGATATCGTCGTGCCTGCCGCCAACAACCTCGTCCTGGTCGACCGGGCGATGACCGCGCAGTTTGACCAGATCGTCAAGAACTACTGCCGCATCTGGCGTTCGACCGGCAGCTTCAGCCATTCCAAGCTGCTTTCGATCGATGGAACCTGGGCCTATGTCGGCTCCTCCAATCTCGATCCGCGCTCGCTCCGGCTGAATTTCGAGATCGATCTCGAAGTGCTGAATGCCGGTTTTGCTGCCGAAATCGATGAGCGCATCGACGATGCCATCAAGTCTGCCACACCGGTTACGCTCGAGGGGCTGTGGTCGCGACCCTTCCTGGTGCGGCTGCTCGAAAAGGTGCTGTGGCTGGGTTCGCCATATCTTTGATCGAGTTTTCGTGATTGCGGCATGGCAAGTTTTGCTGCGTTGCCTATAATCCTGAAAAAGAGCTTTCCGAGCAATGGAGCCGGCGTTCCTTCCGATGCAAGCCAAGAAGAAAGACAGTCTCCCCGCCAGTATCATGGCCTCCATCAAGAACAGGAAGAAGCGCGTTGAGACCTGGCGTGCGGGACCGAAACCGCGCAATGACGGCACTCTGATCGCTTCCTACAATGTCCATAAATGCGTCGGCACCGACCGACGCTTCGATCCGGAACGCACGAGCCGTGTCATCCATGAGATCGATGCCGACGTCATCGCGCTGCAGGAGGCCGATACGCGTTTCGGCGAGCGTACGGGCATTCTCGATCTCGCCCGCCTGGAACGCGAAACCGGGCTCGTTCCGGTTCCGATCTCAGGGGCGGTGAAAGCGCATGGCTGGCACGGCAATGTGGTGCTCGTCCGCAAGGGCCTGGTCCATGATGTTCATCAGGTGAAGCTTCCGGGGCTGGAGCCGCGCGGCGCGCTGGTTGCCGAAATCGAGCTCGAAGCCGGCGGGAAGCTACGCATCATCGCCGCTCATTTCGGCCTGCTGCGTCACTCGCGGGCGCAACAGGCAAAGATGCTGGTCGATCTCATCAGCGACCGGCATGAAATGCCGACCATCCTGCTTGGCGATCTCAACGAATGGCGGCTCGGCGACCGCTCGTCCCTCAATAGTTTCCAGACGGCTTTTGGTCCGTTGCCTCCTGCCGTTCCGAGTTTTCCTGCCGGCCTGCCCGTCCTGGCGCTCGACCGCATCATCGCCAACCGGGAAGGCATCATCTCCGTGGTGGAGGTGCATGACACCCCGCTCGCCCGCATGGCGTCCGACCACCTGCCGATCAAGGCGGTGGTCGATCTGCAGCAGGAAGTAGCAAGCGCCTAAAGCCGTTGGGCTCTCAGGCCTGGMCAGGAGCAGGAAGAAGCTTGCCTTTCACCAGCAGCCAGAGCGTCCCGACTGCAATGATCGCAAGCGCGATATTGACGAGCACGAAGATAACGGGCGCAAGCTCGCTGATCGCGCCGGTGTCGCCGCGCGCCGTCATGCGCAGCACTGCTGTCGAAAGCGCGGTGAGGCCGAAGGTGAAGGCCCAATAGGAGCCGGCGAAGGGTTGCTGCATGATCCAGGGCAACTGACGGCCGATGATCAGGACCTGCAGGATGGCGTAACCGAACATGGCATGCACGAGCATATCGGGCGTGCCGGTCGTCACACTCAGATAGGCGACGCTGCCGACGGCGGGCGGAGCAAGCTGGATGCCGAGGGTCGGCCGCAGCGGTGCTGCCAGCTCCGGCGCCATCAGCAGCCGGTGCAACAATACTGACTCGATTGCCAGCCAGGAAAAGAAACCGGCGCCGAAGGCGAGCTGGCCCCAGTCGGCATAACCAAGCGTGCCGGCCGCGATGGCGGTGACGAAAGAACCTGCAACAGTCGGCAGATAAAGAACCGGGGTGTTGGTGACCGGATCACGCCCACCACGCCAGAGCAGCCCGGTTCGCCAGAGCAGGAAAAACAGGGTGATGGCGAACCCCGCCAGAGACAGAACTTCAGTTGCGATGCGCGAATAAGGAAGAATAGCAAGTCCCGCCAGCATGGTCGCGACGCCGATCAGACCGACGAAACAGCACTGAATGGGATGTTCAAGTTCCGCCGTCACCTCCTTCGGCGCGACAAACCATTTCGCGGCGTAGAGGAGGATGAGGACGAGCCAGATGGCAAAGCCAAGAAGGCTGATGGCTTCGCCCACGCTGGCCGGAACCGGCCAGATGGCAGCGGCGGCGCGCCAGCTGTTGCCGAGCCCGACAATGCCAAGAACAATGCCGAAAAATGCAGCGGGTATGCGGGGGAGCGACATGTTCGTTTCTCCGGATTGGTCCGGCAGGGTCATTTGCCCTGCCGGTGCGGCAAGCGGTTCACTTTGGACGTTTACTTTGCAATGGCGTCGGCAGCGTCCATCACGCGGGCCGAATAGACAAGAGCGGCACCAGCATTAACGGAGATCGCGACACCGAGAGCCTCAGCAATTTCCTCTTTGGTGGCGCCGACCTTCTGGGCTTCGGTCGTATGTACGGCAATACAGCCATCGCAACGGACGGTTACGGCCACGGCAAGGGCGATCAGTTCGCGCTGCTTGGCGTCGAGATGGTTGGTCTTCTGTCCTGCGGTCGAAAGGGTTTGATAGCCTTTGATCGTCTCTGGCACGATCTTGGCGATTTCGCCGATCCGGCCCAGGAGTTCGCCGCGATATTCCTTCCAATCCAACATGAAAATCATTCCTTCTCATATCAGCGACGGCGTGATTGCCTCGGCTGTTGGGAGTGACTATGACCGTTMAAGGTGATAGTTTGAATGCTCAAAAAAGTCATTTTCTAGCGCGATCGTCTCATGGATGTTTTAAGCCGCCTTATCGAACTCGCCCGCCTGCAGCCGACGCTCGACATTCGCTGCCGGCTGCAGGGCGCGTTTCATATCGACCACGAGTCCGTTGCAGCAGGTACGCTACCGTTTCATCTGATCCTCGGCGGCGATTGCCTCATTCGCCTCGGCTCCGGTCGTGAAGTCACCTTGCGCTCTGGCGATTTCCTGCTGTTGCCGCGCGGGGATGCGCATGCGATCGTTGGCTTGCGGCCAGGCGGCGAAGCACGGCCCCTGCGCATCGCCGTGGGTGGCATGCTGCCTTTGCGCGAAAACGGCGAAGGCGAGGCCGATGTCGACCTGCTCTGTGGTCATTTCGATTGCGCGCCGGGATCTGCTGCCTTGCTGCTCGATAGCCTGCCTGACGTCTTTCACGTATCGCTCACCGAGGAGTCGGAGGAACTGCTGAAGACGTTGGTCGCCATGCTCTATAGGGAGACCGCTGAAGAGAGGCCGGGAGCATTGGCGATCATCACCGCGACCTGTCTCTCGCTTTTCATCATGGCAGTGAGGGCCGGCAAGGTCTCGCCCGTCGCGTCCACGGGGCTGCTGCAATTGCTCGGGGATGCCAGGCTCGGCAAATCCGTCGTGGCAATGATGTCCTCGCCGGCCTTTGGCTGGACGATCGATGATCTTGCCCGTCATTCGGCCATGTCGCGGGCTACCTATGCCCGGCAATTTCGCGAGCGCGCGGGAATGACGGTCGGCGCGTTCCTGACCGATATCAGGATGACGCTGGCGAGTGACCAGCTGCTCAGGACGCGCCGGACCGTTGCAGATATCGCTGCAGAGGTCGGTTATGAATCCGAAGCCGCCTTCGGCAAGGCTTTCAAGGCAAGACGCGGCATAACGCCGGCGCGCTTCCGCTCTGCTGAACAGGCGAGACAGAATGGGCAGGGGTGATGTGCGGGGAGGCTAAGCACCTTGCCGCTCGACTTCCGTCAGCACGGATATGAAGGCGCGCAAGCTTTGCGGCACGTGCCTGTGACCGGGATAATAGAGGCAGAGTCCGGGGATCGACGGGCACCAGTCGTGAAGAACAGAGATAACCTCGCTGCTGGCAAGATAGGGCCGCGCGACCCTTTCCGGCACATAGGCGATGCCGAGCCCTTTGACCGCCGCTTCCGCCATCAGTTCTACATGATCGAGCGTCAGGGCGCCCGATACTTCGATAGTCACTTCCTGGCCATGTTTCTCAAACTCCCAGCGGTAGAGTTTGCCGCTCGGCATACGCAGGCGGATGCAGCGGTGGCGCTTGAGGTCTTCAGGCGTCTTCGGTCGCTTGTGATCTTTCAAGTAAGCTGGTGAGGCAACCGCGAGGAAACGTGCTTCGCCGCCGAATTCGACCGCTATCATATCAAGCGGCACGGATTCCCGAAGGCGGATGCCGGCATCGAAGCCTTCGCCGACGATATCGACCAGCCGGTTTTCGGTGACAATATCGAGCGATATCTCCGGATAGCGTTCGAGGAAGAGAGGAATGGCGGCATTCAACAGCACGCGGGCGGCAATTTCGCTGGCGTTGATGCGCAGCGTACCGCTCGGCTGACCTCCGAATTCGCCGACGGCATCCAGCGCCAGATCGAGATCGCGCAAGACCGGTTTCAGCCTGTCGAGAAGCATTTTGCCGGCTTCGGTGGCCGCGACGCTTCGCGTCGTGCGATGCAGCAGGCGCACGCCCATGCGTGCCTCCATGTTGCGCATCATATGGCTGAGCGTCGACGGTGAGAGGCCGAGTTCGCCGGCCGCCTTGCGGAAGCTGCGATGGGTGACGATTGCCGAGAAGGCATTGAGGTCATCAAGTGTCGGCCGATAACTCATGGGTATTTTTCAACAGCTCATACGGATTTGAACGGATTATCACATCAATAATCGTCTCTATCTTTGTTTTCATCAAGCCGCGATCCAGCGGTATCAGAAAGGTGGAGACGATGACAAAGACATGGTTCATCACAGGCACATCCTCCGGTTTCGGCCGGATCATGACTGAGAAACTGCTGGCGCGCGGCGATCGCGTCGCCGCAACCTTGCGCAAGCGCGAAGCCCTGGCTGACCTTGAAGCGCAGTATGGCGAACGGCTCTGGGTCGCGACCCTCGACGTCACCGATGACCGGGCCGTTCATGCAGTCGTCGACGCCGCCTTCGAGCAGATGGGACGCATCGATGTCGTTGTCAGCAATGCCGGTTATGGCCTGTTCGGCGCCTCAGAAGAGGTGAGCGATGCACAGATTCGCCATCAGATCGATACCAACCTGATCGGCTCCATCCAGGTGATCCGGGCCGCGTTGCCGCATCTGCGTCGGCAGGGCGGCGGCCGCATCCTGCAGGTTGCCTCGGAAGGCGGGCAGATCGCCTATCCGAATTTCAGCCTCTATCACGCCACCAAATGGGGGATCGAAGGCTTCATCGAGGCCGTGGCGCAAGAGGTCGCCCCCTTCGGCATCGACATCACCATTGCCGAGCCTGGGCCTGCGGGCACGGATTTCGGCGCTGGCCTCGTCAGGCCGCCACAGATGGATGTTTATGACGATACACCGGCCGGTCAGGTGCGCCGCGCGATTGCCGATGGCTCGTTCAAGATCCTGGGCGATCCTGTGAAAATGACCGACGCGATGATCGCGGCGGCCGAAAAGCAACCGGCGCCAAAGCGGCTCGCGCTCGGCAGCACGACCTATCAGTCGATCCGCAAGGGGCTGACCGAGCGGCTTGCCGAGTTGGACGCGCAGAAGGATATCACGCTGTCGACCGATATCGACGCGTGAGCCATCCTCAGCGATCGATCGTCGACATGATCGTCTCGTTATAGCGCTTGCCCGCGACCTTCCCGGGGGCAAGCGCTTCATCGAGCGCCTTCATGTGTTCGGCACTGAGCGAAATGTCGGCTGCGGCAATATTGTCTTCCAGATAGGTGCGGCGCTTGGTGCCCGGGATCGGCACGCAATCGCTGCCCTTGTGCAGGATCCAGGCGAGCGCCACCTGGCCAGGCTTGCCGCCGAGCGAGGATGCGACCGAGCGAACGGCCTCGGCTGCGCGGACGTTCGCATCGTAGTTCTCGCCCTGATAGCGTGGATCGCCGCGACGGAAATCGCCTTCCGGATACTCTTCGGCGCGCCTGACTTCGCCGGTCAGGAAGCCACGGCCGAGCGGGCTGAAGGGCACAAGGCCGATGCCGAGCTCCCTCAAAGCTGGGATCACGTCAGTTTCCAGATTGCGCTCCCACAGCGAATATTCGCTCTGCACGGCCGACACCGGAAAGACGGCGTGGGCGCGGCGGATATTAGCGACACCGGCTTCGGAGAGGCCGAAGTAGCGAACCTTGCCCTCCTTGACGAGTTCGCCGACGGTACCGGCGACATCTTCCATCGGGACAGCCGGATCGACGCGGTGCTGGTAGATGAGGTCGATGTGGTCGGTGGCAAGACGCTTGAGCGAGCCTTCGACGGCGCTCMGAATGGTTTCCGGCCGGCTTTCACGCTCGGTGCCAACCTGCTTGCCGTCTTTCAGGCGGAAGCCGAATTTTGTGGCCAGCGTCACCTCGTTACGACGGCCCTTGAGAGCTCGACCGAGCAGTTCCTCATTCTTGTAGGGGCCGTAAACCTCGGCTGTATCGAGGAAAGTGCAGCCGAGTTCGATGGCGCGGTGAAGGGTTGCGATGGATTCCGTCTCATCGGCCGGACCGTAGGATTGGCTCATGCCCATGCATCCGAGGCCGACGGCCGATACTTCAAGTCCCTGCCTGCCGAGTTTACGCTTCTGCATCGTGATGCTCCCGCTTCTCTAGTAAGGAGAGGTCTATATAGACCCCGGCGCAGGATTATGAATGCGCGAAAATCCCGATAAGCTGCGTGAGCGTTCAGTAGTCCCGGCGCCGTCGGCTATCCTTGCCATCAGATGTGAAGGTGACAAGGCGAACGGCATCCATCAGGATTGAGACGATCTGCTTCCACATGACTTCTCTCCTTTCCCAAGTGTTCTCCTCCCCTTGCGCCCGGCCTTCAAACGAGCTTATCGTTGACTTCGGATGACTTGAGGTTATGGGATGAAGCGTGGTCGGCTGCCGCTGACGGCATTGCGAAGCTTCGAGGTCGCGGGACGGCTCGAGAGCTTCACGCTTGCGGCCGAGGAACTGTTCATCTCGCAGGCCGCCGTCAGCCGACAGATCCGCGAGCTGGAACAGCTATTGGGTGAGCCGCTGTTCGAGCGGCGCCATCGAAGTGTCATCCTAACTGGAAGCGGCCGGAAGCTGCTTGCCGTGCTCACCCCTTCCTTCGACCGGATCGACCAGTGCCTGGAGGATATCCGTGGAGCTTCAGTGTCTGCGGATCTGAAAGTCAGCGTCGAACCCTCCTTTGCCGCTTGCTGGCTCGTGCCTCGGCTGCCGGAATTTCGCAGACTCCATCCTGACGTCGAGATATCGCTCGATGCCGATCCGCGGACGATCGAATTCCGTACAGGCCAGGCGCAGATCGCGATCCGGCACAGCGCCACCGTCACCGCATGGCCACGGACAGAAAGCCGGCACCTGGTCGATGTCCGCATGGTGCCGGTGATCGCCTCCGATCTTCTGGAGCGTGGCCCACCGATCTCCTCTCCGCATGACATTTTTGCTTATGGGCTCTTGCATGAGGAAACCCGCGACGCCTGGAGCCGGTGGTTCGAGGCGGCCGGCATTTCCATGCCCGAGACAGCGAGGGGGCCAGTCTATGCCGATGACGGGCTCGTGCTGCAGGCGGCACTGCGTGGCCAAGGCGTCGCACTCCTGGATGAAGCCTTTGCAGAGGAGGAAATCCGGGCCGGCCGCTTGCGTCAGCTCTTCGACCTCACTGTTTCGAACGGCGCTTACTGGCTGGTTGCCCGCAGCTTCGACCGTCTTGCGCCCGCAGCTGCGGATTTTGCGCGCTGGGTGACCGAGAGCTTTCACAAGCGCTGACCTCTACCCGCCTGTCGCCATCCGCTTCTTGGCCGCCTCGCGGACAAGCTTCCATCGGGTAAGCTCAAGCGCGGCGTCCGCCAATGCGCGATGCGCCGGGACTGTCGTTTTGCTTTCCTCGACGATGCCGTCGATGAGCTTTGATAGCTCTGTCTCCGTGATCGTCGCTCCCGTTAATTCACGCGCCGCAGCCGTAAAGGCGTCACGTGACTTGCCGAGCCGGAGGGCATGCCGAGGAAAGCCGGCGGCGCGCAGGAGAACGCTCAGCCATTTTCCATCCCACGAAGGGGCACTGGCATAGAGATCATGCCCGGTCAAAACCTCGACCATTTCACTGGCGACCTGCTCTACCGGCTCGCCTTCCGATGCAAGCAACTGCCGCGAAATCCCATGGATTGCTTCTGCATCGGCTGCCCAGTCGTCCCAGTCGGCGGCGGGCCGGATCAGCGCCGAGCGGGAGCGACCGTCTTCGAACACCCAGGCAATTTCGATCGGAACGCTTTTCTTGCTTAGGGACGAGGCCTCGAAATCCAGGAAGACGATCAAGGTAATGCGACAGGCGGGCGCTGTCCTCCAGCGAAAGATTGGCCCCGATCGACCGTGCACGGCCCCGACACCTATTCTAGCGTCAGGACCGGGTCGAGCGAACTG
>NZ_JBFUBG010000069.1:0-35493 GCF_056405875.1 Rhizobium sp. P1_E6
AGCTGGTTGACGCTCCAGGCTGTCGCTTCCTTGGGAACGCCGGCCTTCATCGCCGCCTGGCGAGCCGGGTTCTGGCCTTCGCCAGCCTGCAGGACCTGGCCAAGGATGACCTCGTCCACCTCTTCAGGGGAAACATTTGCCCGCTCCAGCGCGCCCTTGACGGCCGCCGCCCCGAGCTCGTGAGCGGGAACCGTGCCGAAAGCACCGTTGAAGGAACCGACAGCGGTGCGCGCTGCGCTGGCGATGACGACGGAGTGTGTGGACATGGGTTCTACCTCTTCAATCAGTCAAGTCGACATCAAACGGCGCTTCGGTCATGGCCTTGATTTCGGCGATTGAGGCGCCGTCAGCCAAGCCGATCAAAGTCAATTGCGGCGGGCCGGCGCGGGCAACGCGGAAAACGCCGAGATCGGTGATGACCATATCGGTCACGCGTCTGCCGGTCAGCGGCAGGGTGCACTCGTTGAGCAGCTTGGGTTCCCCCTTGGCCACATGTTCCATGACGACGACCACGCGTTTGACGCCGGCCACGAGATCCATGGCGCCGCCCATGCCCTTCACCATCTTGCCGGGAACCATCCAGTTTGCCAGGTCGCCGCTTTGGGAAACCTGCATCGCGCCGAGGATCGACAGATCGATATGTCCGCCCCGGATCATCGCAAAACTGTCGGCGGAAGAAAAATAGCTGGTTTTCGAAAGCTGCGTGATCGTCTGCTTGCCGGCATTGATCAGATCCGCATCTTCTTCCCCTTCAAAAGGAAAGGGCCCCATTCCAAGCATGCCGTTCTCGCTCTGGAGCGTTACCTCCATCCCCTCGGGAATGAAGTTGGCGACCAGCGTTGGAATGCCGATCCCGAGATTGACGTAGAAGCCGTCCTGCAGTTCGCGGGCGGCGCGGGCCGCCATTTGTTCGCGCGTCCAGGCCATGTCAGGCGACCTCTCTCTGTCTTGTTCTTATCGTACGCTGCTCGATGAGCTTTTCCGCAGCAGGCACATGAACGATCTTCTGAACGAAGATGCCGGGCGTATGGATATGGTCAGGATCGATCTCACCGGCTGGCACCAGATGTTCGACCTCGGCGACCGTCAGATGGGCAGCCGTTGCCATCACGGGATTGAAATTGCGTGCCGTCTTCCGGTAGACGAGATTGCCTTCCAGGTCCCCCTTCCAGGCATGCACGAGGGCGATGTCCGCTACCAGGCCTGTCTCAATGACATAATCGTCTTCACCAAAGCGACGCACTTCCTTGCCTTCGGCAATCAGCGTGCCAACGCCTGTCTTCGTGAAGAATGCCGGAATGCCAGCGCCGCCGGCCCTAATCCGCTCGGCAAGCGTGCCTTGCGGATTGAACTCCAGCTCTAAGGTCCCGGAGAGGAACTGTTCGGCAAACAGCTTGTTCTCACCCACATAGGATGAGATCATTTTCCTGATCTGCCGGGTTTCAAGGAGGATACCCAATCCATATCCGTCGACGCCGGCATTGTTGGAGATAACCGTAAGGTCTCTGACCCCCGACAGGCGGATCGCCTCGATCAGACTGGTCGGGATGCCACAGAGGCCGAAGCCGCCGGACATGATCGTCATGCCGTTGACCAGTGCTCCGGCCAGCGCTTCCGTCGCGCTTGAAGTCAGCTTCCTCATAGGGTCCTCACGCTGGTTCTTTGGCCGTATGGTTCAATCGCCAATTCGGCCTTGGCTTCGTCAAGGCTGCCGGTGAGATCAGAAATCGACACGATCGCCGCCTTTGAGTGCAAGGATCGATCGGGCCTCTGTCGGGCTTGCAACCTCAAGACCCAGTTCTTCGATCAGTGTTTTCACCTTGGAAACCTGTTGGGCATTGCTCTCGGCAAGCTTGCCGGCACCGATCCAGAGGGAATCCTCAAGCCCAACGCGAACATTACCGCCCATGGCGATCGACATGGCCGCAATGCTCATCTGGTTGCGCCCCGCACCGAGCACCGACCAGTTGTAATCGTCGCCGAACAGCCGGTCGGCGGTCCGTTTCATCATCATCACATCCTCGGGATGACTGCCTATGCCGCCGAGGAGGCCAAAGACGCTCTGGATAAAGAAGGGCGGCTTGACAAGGCCGCGGTCGACGAAATGGGAAAGCGTGTAAAGGTGGCCGATATCGTAGCATTCGATCTCGAAACGCGTGCCGTTGTCGGCGCATGTTGTCAGGATCTTCTCGATATCCGCAAACGTATTCTTGAAAATCCGCTCCCTGGAGCCCTCGAGATAGGGTTGCTCCCAGTCATGCCTGAACGACTTGAAGCGCTGCAGCATCGGAAACAGGCCGAAATTCATCGATCCCATATTGAGGGAGGCGACCTCGGGTTTGAACGTGGCGACCGGCTTTAGTCTTTCCTCGACGGTCATGGTCTGAGAGCCACCGGTGGTGATGTTGATGACAACGTCGGATTTCTGCTTGATCACTTTCAGGAAAGGCGCGAAGGCTTCGAGACTCTGGTCGGGCTGTCCACTCTCCGGGTTTCGGGCGTGAAGATGCACGATCGCCGCCCCTGCTTCTGCCGCACCGATTGCGGCTTCGGCTATCTGTTCGGCGGTGATCGGAAGATGCGGCGACATCGATGGTGTATGGATCGATCCAGTGACGGCGCAGGTGATGATGACTTTGCGAGGGGGCATGCGTACTCCTCCAATTCTCGAATGCTGATGTTGTCAGGCGTTTCGTGTCCAGGGTACTGCGCCGGTCAGTACAGGTGCTTTGGCCTTCCCGCCCGCGACCGGCCCCTTGTTCAGCATGGTCAGCAGGTGGTTGCGCCATGAGGCGAGATACAGGGCACGCCCTTGCGCCCCGACGCGCGGCGTGCCGTAACAGATGAAAGGTTCCTCCGGCGCAAGGCCCATGTAATCGAGCGTCAGCCGCTGGACCGGCCAGAGCACCCTGTCGATGTCGCCATAAACACCGTCGGCGGTGAAGCGGGCGGATGTGCCGCCCGTCGTTACGCAAAGAAGACTTCGCTTGCCCTTGAAGAGACCGTTTTCGAAGCGGGCACTGTCGACATAGGCAAAGCCATAGGCAAGGACGCGATCGATCCAGCCCTTGAGGATGGCTGGTGGGCCGCCCCACCAGAGCGGGAAAAGAAAAACGATGGCGTCAGCACTTTCGATGCGGGCCTGCTCACGCGTGATCTCGCCCGAAAATCCTTCCCCTTGAACGGCGTGCAGCTGTTCGCTCTGGTAATGAAAGCGTGCCGCATCCGCAATTTCCTGGAAATCATGCCGTCCTGCGACCGGGTTGAAGCCTTCCGCATAGAGGTCGGAGACGATCACCTCGTGTCCGGCAGCTTCGATTGTCTCGACTGCTCCCTGCCTGAGTGCTGCACAGAAGGACGTCGGTTCCGGGTGAGCCAAGACAATCAGAACCCTCATGACGGCTCAGGCTGCCAGATTGAGCAGGCGGGCAGAGTTGTCGCCGATCAGGGTGCGGATATCCTGATGCGAAAACTGCATGTCGAGCAGAGCGCGCACGATCTGACGGTAGCCTTCGAGCGGACGCGGGGCGCCGAGCAGACCGAGATCGGAGCACAGGCAGGTCCTGTCGATGCCCGCGATCTCGATCAGATGCTGCAGATAGCTTGGCTCGTACTGGTTGCCGGATCCGTCGATGAACATGCATATCGAATGCTCCATATAGGCGCCAAGCGAAACCAGTCCTCTGATATCTTCGTCCGAGCACCCGACGATATAGGTCGGGTGATTGACGAGCATCTTCCTGACACCGCGCTTCCTGGCCTCTTCGAACAGCACGAAGAGCTCGCTCGCCTCAAGATGCCCGCCGGCGAGAATGATGTCGCCTTCAGCGATCAGGTCGAGAACCTTTTTCGCGTCGTCGCTTACCTCGCCGTTTGCGTCCAATGCGGTCAGCGGCGTCGGATCGAGCATCTTCTGCGCTGTCTTTGGGAAGCTCTTGGCCTCGGTCAGCCCCTTGCGGATATGGTTGGCTGCCGCAAGGGTCGGCATCCACACGATCTTGCCGCCGATCTTGATGGCATGATCGACCGCGTAAGGATTGATGCCGCCGCTCGCATTGTTGAGCGCGATGCCGGAGAAGAGCTTGACACCGGTGTCGGGATAGATGGTCTCCAGGATTTTCGCATGTGGTGTGCCGAGATAGAAATGGTCCTTGTAGAGCAGAGCGCGAAACCCAGCATCAGCGGCGTCCTGCATCGCCTCACGATGATCGAGAACGCGCGGCATGGCCGCCGGCCCGCTGTGGCAGTGCAGATCGACCGCCCCTTTCAGCAATGCCTCGACTTCTTCGTCCCGCGAGCCGTTGGAGCCCCGTTCAACCTTATCAACCAGCATGTCTCTTCTCCTCACCAAATTGAGCCTGAGCGGGATGCGTTAAGCCGCAGTCCCGGCCTTCAGCCTGCTTTCTGCAATTTCTCGGAAATCCGTCAGAACCTGTCCTGCCGCCTGCCGCATCAGGCCCTGGTCGGACGAAACGATGAAGGACGTGATGCCAAGCGTGCGAAACGCCGCAGTTTCGGCGATTGACCCGACCATAACGCAGACCGGCTTGCCGGCCGCAATGGCAGCCTTGGCGATCTTTTCCGTCGCGGCCTGCACCTGCGGCGAGGCCGGCGACTGAGCACCCATCGCCACGCAAAGATCGCCACGGCCGACAAAGACACCATCCAGGCCGTCGACGGCGACGATGTCGTCGATGACATCCAGAGCCTCGGGATCTTCGATCATTGCGATCACCGTGATCGACCTGTCCTGATCCTCCACATGCGGCCACATGCCGACTGCGCCATAATGTCCTGCGCGGGGCGAGTTGGAAAAACCCCGCGATCCGCCCTTGTAGCGGCAGGCCGACACGACCGCTCTGGCCTTCTCGACGTTCATCACATGCGGCACGAGGACACCGGCTGCGCCGTCGTCAAGCACGGCCAACAATTTTGAGGCCGTCGGCTCGGCGACGCGCACGATTCCGGCCGTCCCAACGGCGCGCGCGGCAAGCAAGCCGTTGTCGATGGTGACCCGGTCGAATGGCGCATGTTCCTCGTCGATTACGACGAAATCGAATCCCATGCCGCCCAGGATTTCGATAGAGTGCGTGGTCGGTGTTTTGATGAACGAACCGAGAAGTGTCTCCCGGCTGAGAAACCGTTGGCGAAAGCGCGTTGGCAGAGCTGTTGACACGAGCTCGAATCCTCCCTATCGTTTCGATGATCAGAACATCATTCTGATTTTGAAAGTTTGTACACCTGCGGCCTGGGGGTATGTCAAGACCCATGCGTGCGATTTGAATGAGGGAGGGCTTATGCCCCGTATGGAAGGCAAGGATGGCGACGGTGTTCAGGCTGTCCAGCTCGCATTGAGTATTATCGAATATCTCGCGAAGGAACGGCAGGCTGTCGGGGTGACAACGCTTGCGCAGGCGCTCGGAACGACGAAGAGCCGTATTCATCGCTATCTGCAGACCCTTGTTCAGCAAGGCTATATCGTTCAGCCCAGCGGTTCGGATCGTTATGAAAGCGGCCCGCGTCTCGTTGCGCTCGGCAGGGCGGTCAGCGACAACCTCGATCTTACGCACGTGGCTGCCGACCCGCTGATGGAACTCAGGGATGCGCTCGGCCATTCGGCCGTGGTCTCTCAGATGACGCCGGACGGAATGCGCGTACTGGCGGCGGTTCCGGGCCGCTCTCCCATAGAAATCGGCGTTCGCGCCGGTTCTATTCTGACCTTTACCAGTTCCGCGCAGGGCAAGGCGGCGCTCGCCTTTGCCTCGGAGGAGTTTCGCGGTCGTGTTCTTCGGGGAAAGTTTGAGATCTTCACGCCGCACACGATCATGAGTCCGTCGGCCCTGAGCGCCGAGCTGGAAAGGATCAGGGCGCAAGGTTGGGCAACGGCTCCCAATCAGACCGCCATCGGGCTCAACACGCTGGCTGCGCCGATCTTTGATTCCGCGGGCGCGGTCTGCGGCGCCGTCGGGGTCGTCGACATGATCCAGTTCATCGGAGAAATCCCTTCCGAAGATCAGCGGCAGCGCACAATGGCGGCCGCACGGCGCGTCTCGCATGCGCTTGGCTGCCCGAATCTCTAATCACAGCGGCGCATGGACGCCGTGCGGGCTTGACAAGGAAAAGTTTGCAAATATTCTTATCAGCGAAACGTTGTTTCAATAAGTAGGACACCCGGAGGAATGGGGCTTGTCTTGGGAGGAGGAAAAGTGACGGTTCGCAATTGGTGCTTGGCTTTGGCCATCGGTACAATGTTGTCCGGCCCTGTGCAGGCCGAGGATACGTTCAAGATTGGGTCGTCGGTCGGATTGACCGGCTATGCGGCGGTCATCGATCGCGCCTGGCGCGACGGGCTCGCCATCGGCGCCGAGGTGCTGAATGAAAAGGGCGGTATCCTCGGTCAGAAAATAGAGATCATCACCGAGGACAATCATTCCCAGCCGCAGGATGCGGTTGTCGGCTATCGCAAGATGATTTCAAGTGACGAGGTCAATCTTTTCGACAGCGGATGCGTATCGGCCGGCAATTTCGCGGCGGCCTCCTTTGTCATGCAGGCGAAGCTGCCGATGTATCTTTGCTCGATCCTGCCAAAGCGGATCAACGAGCAGGAATGGGCCTTCAGCTTCCTGGCGCCGCCAAAGTATGAGATGGAGTCACGCTATCGCTACCTCAAGGAAAAGACATCGATCCGCAAGATCGGGCTTCTTTACGATCCGACGCCCTATGCTCTGATGATGAAGGATCTTGGCGTCGAACTCGCCAAGGAATACGGGCTAGAGGTCGTGGCGCAGGAAACCTACAAGGCCGACGACAGCGATATGACAGTCCAGCTGGGGCGCATCAACGCAGCCGGAGGGGGGGCGGTCGTCAAGATCGGTCAGGGCGGGTCGACGGTGACCGCGGCCAAGAACATCAAACAGCTTGGCCTGGATAAGATGTTGCTGCTTTCCAGCAACGATGACGGCTCCATCTTCAAGCAGGCAGGAGAGGTCTTGTCCGACCGCTTCCTGTTCGTGGCGCCTCCGGTGCAATTGCCAAAGCAGTTGAAGGCTGGTCCGACCAAGGATGCCGTCGAAGCATTCCTCAAATATTGGACGCCGAAATATCCCGATCGCGACCCGACTAATAGCGCCCGAGCCTTTGATAGCATGATGGTGCTGGCAAAGGCGGCGGAGATCGCCAAATCGACCGATGGCGAGGCGCTGCGCGATGCGACCGAGAAGGTGCCGTCCTATACCGGCGCCTACGCATCGTTCAATTTTTCTCACGATCAGCATGTCGGCATCACGGAGAACCCCTTCCTGATCGGCAAATATGCTGGCGGCGAACTGGTGCTTGCCGAATGAGCGGGGATGCGGTCGGCGCGAAGGATACCCCTCTGCTCGAAGCGAGGGATATCTCAGCCAGCTACGGACATGTGCAGGCTTTGAAGCCCACGAGCCTGCATATTTCCGAGGGAGAGCTGGTGACCATTCTCGGGCCGAATGGTGCGGGCAAGACGACGCTGATGCGTGCGTTGACGCGTCTGACGGTGCGCAAGGGGGCGATATTTTTCCGCGGCGAGGACGTCAGCGGATTATCGACCCACAAGCTTGCGCAGCGCGGCATCGTCATGGTGCAGGAGGGCAGGGGCCTGTTCCCGCTCATGAGCGTGCGGGAAAACCTGGTCATCGGCGGCTATCTGCATGCCGGAGAGTCGGACAAGCAGATGGAGAGCGTATTTGAACTCTTTCCGCGTCTGCGCGAACGGCTGGGACAGATCGCCGGTTCGCTCTCGGGCGGTGAACAGCAGATGCTGGCGATCGGCCGTGCCCTCATGGCCAAGCCGAAACTACTCATGCTCGACGAGCCGTCACTGGGTCTCGCGCCGCGGGTGGCATCGGAGATTCTCGGCACCCTTAGCGAACTCAATCGTCGCGGAATTGGCATTCTGCTCGTCGAGCAAAAGGCGCCCTTGGCGCTGAAGCTCGCGCAGCGGGTCTATGTCATCTCGCTTGGAACGATCGTCGCAGAACTCAAGACAGATGAGATTAAATCGCATCATGACCTCGCACGCTATTACCTCCATTGAGCCGGCGGCAAGCCGCTGGCCATCGATGCTGCCGGTCATTGCCGTACTGGTTCTGGCAGCACTGGGATTGTTGTCGAGCGACTACATCGTCACCGTACTCGGCTTCGCATTCATCTACACGATATTCTGCACCGGGCTCAATTTCTTCATGGGCTACACGGGCCAGGCCTCGTTCGGTCAAAGCGCGTTTGCCGCCATCGGCGGCTATGGAAGCGCCATCCTATGCACCGATTATGGCTGGGAACCGCTTCTGGCGCTCCTCGTGACGATGGCTATATCGGGTGTGGCGGCAGTTGTCGTCGGTTACCCGACGCTGCGCCTGCGCGGTCACTATCTCGCCATGGCGACCTTCGCACTCGGCCTCATCGTCTATGAGATCAGCATCGAGTGGACGAGCCTGACGCAGGGCTATATGGGCTATTCGGGCGTGCCGCCCCTCGGTATCGCGGGATACGAGCTCCTTACGGTCAAACATCAGCTCGTGGCGCTCGTCGTCCTCGCCCTGTTCGGCATCGGCGTGGCTAGCCGCCTGCGGCAGTCGCGCTTCGGGCGAGCGCTTGCTGCGATCGCCGGCAGCGAACAGGCAGCAACCGCGCTCGGCATCAACATCGCCCGCTACAAGCTCATCGCCTTCGTCATAGCCGCGCTCTACGCCTCCGCGGCCGGCTCGCTGTTTTCGCATTTCATCGGCTTTATCAGCCCCGAGGTCTTCGGGACGACGATGGTCGTGCAAAGCTTTGCCATGCTCTATCTCGGCGGCATCGGAACGACGTGGGGTCCGCTCGTCGGCGCCATTGTCGTCTCGGTCCTGCCGGAGGCCTTGCGCGGCCTGAAGGAAATGCAGGACATCGCCTATACAGCCATCCTCATCTTGATCCTCATTTTTGCGCCGCGGGGCATGGCTGGCCTGTGGGTCCTCTTCAAATGGCCAAACAGGCCGACCAAAGGAGGAGCCTGATCATGGCACTGCTTTCCGTTCGTGAAGAGACGAAGCGTTTCGGTGGCCTGCTTGCCAATCAGTCCATCTCCTTCGATGTTGAGGAGGGAGAACTGCTCGCGGTGATCGGCCCCAACGGGGCCGGCAAGACGACGTTGTTCAACGTCATCTCAGGCTTCTTTCCTCCAACTACGGGCTCGATCCATTTCGACGGCAAGGAGATCACGGGCCTCTCCTCTCATAGCGTCGCATCGGCCGGCCTCGTTCGGACCTACCAACTCGTCCAGCTTTTCAAGCATCTGACGGTTGCCGAGAATGTCGAGATCGGCAGCCATAGGGTCACGCGCGGCGGTGTTTTCTCCGCCCTGTTCCGCCCGGATTGGATGCGCCGGCAGGAGAAGAGCGTCAGCGAAGGCGCGCGCGAACTCCTGCGCTTCGTCGGCCTGGAAAATCAGGCGGACCTTCAGGCCGACAAGCTGCCCTATGGCCGGCAGCGGCTGCTCGAGGTGGCGCGGGCGCTAGCGGCAAAACCGCGGCTTCTGTTGCTCGACGAGCCGGCAGCCGGCCTCAATACACAGGAAACCGAAGCGCTGGCGGAAGTCATCAAACGCATCCACCAGGGCGGGACGACGGTGATCCTCATCGAGCACGACATGAGCCTCGTCATGAAGATCGCGCAACGCATCGTCGTCCTCGATTTTGGAAAGAAGATCGCCGAAGGCACGCCGGATGAGATCAAGGTCCATCCCGACGTCATTGCGGCTTACCTCGGCGGAACGGAGATGGCTGATGCCTAGCATGATCGAATTCCTTCAAAGCATCGTCAACGGCGTCGGGGTCGGGCTCATCTACGGTCTCGTCGGGATCGGATTCTGCGTCATCTACAATGCAAGCGGCATCGTGAACTTCGCACAGGGCGTGTTCGTCATGCTTGGCGGCATGGTCTGCCAGGTTCTGCTCGGCGAGCTCGGAGTGCCGCTGGTGCTCGCGATCGTCTTGACCATTCCGCTCGTTGCGGTGTCAGGCATGGCGATGGAGCTTTTGATCGTCCGGCCGATGATGCATCGCGGCGCGACGCTCTTTGCGATCATTCTCGCGACCCTGGCGTCGCAGATCATGATCGAACGCATCACGCTTTTGACGTTCGGCGACCGTCCGCGCACGTTCGAAGAGTTCACCCCTGGCGGACCATTGAAAATCGGCGACCTCGCCATCGGTTATCAGCTCTTCTGGATCCTCGGGTGCGGCGCGCTTCTCGTCGTACTCCTATGGCTATTCTTCACGAGAACGCGGACCGGACGGGCGCTGCGTGCCTGCTCGCAGAACCGGGAGGCGGCTCAGTTGCTCGGCATTCCGGTCGCCCGCATGATGCTCGTCGCCTTCGCATTGAGCGCTGCGCTGGGTGCGATCGCGGGCATCCTGGTCACGCCGACGCAGTATACCGCCTACAATGTCGGTACGCCCTTCGGCGTCAACGGTTTCATCGCCGCGATCATCGGCGGCTTCGGGCGGGCAGGTGGGGCTCTCGCCGGTGGCCTTCTGCTCGGCATCCTGCAGGCGCTTGCGATTGTCATGCTGGGAGCCGGCTTCAAGAATGTCGCGGCGCTCAGCGTGCTCCTCCTCGTCCTGCTTCTCTTCCCCAATGGGATATTTGCCGGTTACGGCCCCGGTGCGAAATCGCATTGACGGGCATCAGATTGGAAAAGGAAAATGCCGATGTACAACAGCAGTGATCCCCGCTCGTCACTGGCAACGGCCAGGACAGGGCCGTCGGCCACGGATTTCGCCGCGGCAGAATATCTGAAATTCTATGAGACGGCACCGCAGGAGGACGATTCCAACGGCAAGACGTGGCTGGGGCGGGGACAGAATTTCATCATTGCCCACAGCGAGGCACGGCCCGGGGCGACCTTCGGCCGGAAGGGGCAGGTCGACGAATATGCCGTCCTTCTGCCCGATGCAAAGTCGTCGGCGACGATCACGTGGCAGGGCAGGACGGAAACGGTGTCTGGTTATTCGCTGGCCTTCGTGCCGCCGGGCGACAGCACGGTCGTCATGCCGGAAGGCGGGCGCCTGGTGCGCATGTTCTCGTCGCGATCGGAAGACCTGGCGCTGGCCTGCATCAATGCCGCCGCCTATGCCACACATCACCCGAACATCCCACCATTTCAGCCCTGGCCCGAGCCCAAGGACGGGTACCGGGTGCGAACCTATTCGCTCGATGTGCCGGACGAGCCGGGCCGTTTCGGCCGCATCTGGCGCTGCACGACTTTCATGGTCAATGTCTTGCCGCAGGAGAGGGGTCCGCGCGACATCACCAAGCTCTCGCCCCATTACCATGACGATTTCGAACAATGCTCGCTGGCGCTTGAAGGATCCTATACACATCACATCCGTTGGCCGTGGACGCCGAACCTCCATGCTTGGCGCGCCGATGACCATGAACTCTGCGGCTCCCCCTCAGTCACCGTCATCCCGCCGCCGGCGATACACACCTCCCGCGGCATGGATGCGAATGTGAACCAGCTCGTCGACATTTTCTCGCCGCCACGGTTCGACTTCTCGGAAAAGCAAGGCTGGGTACTGAACGCCGACGACTATCCGATGCCTGACCCGAGCGGTGCTGCCCGATGAGCGCAACATTGGAAGGCAAGGTCGTGCTTGTCACCGGCGGTTCGCGCGGCATCGGTGCCGCGATCGCTCGCCGCTTCGCGTCGTTCGGCGCCTATGTCGTGGCCGGCTACCGGTCCGATCATGAGGCGGCGAACCGGCTTGCGGACGAATTGGGGGGCAGCGGCCGCAATTGTATCGCGGTGCAGGCGGATGTCGCCAATCCAGACGATATCAAGACGTTGGTGTCCTCTGCCGTCGAGCGCTTCGGCAAGATCGATGTGCTCGTCAACTGCGCGGCCGTCGGGACGTACCGTCCGCTCGGCGCGATGGATGCGCCTTTTATTCGCAGCATCCTTGAGACCAACATCATGGGAACCGTGCTGATGACTGAGGCAGTGCTTCCGCATCTGCCTTCCCCTGGCGGGCGCATCGTCAACTTTGCCTCGGCGCTCGCCTATCGGCCGATCCCCGCCAGTTCCGTCTATTCAGCCTCGAAAGCCGCGGTAGTGACGTTGACACATGCCTTCGCCAAGGAACTCGGACCGAAGGGGATCACCGTCAATGCGGTTGCGCCCGGCGTGATCGAGACGGACATGACGACCAGAATCCTGGCTGAAAGAGGCGATCAGATCCTCGCAATGACGCCGCTCGCTCGCATCGGTCAACCCGATGACATTGCCGGCATCGTCACCTTCCTTGCATCGCCGGAGGCGGGCTGGATCACCGGTCGCACCATCATCGCCGACGGCGGCGTCACGTAAACGTGGGGATGCTTCTGACGATGATCGCCGTCCCGCCCATTGACGATGCAAAGGTTCCTCGTTTGAGTTTTGCATCGGCGGTCAAATGCGGAAGGACCGCCCTCTGGAGCAAGGGTCGATCCATCATCCTGGTCGTGGATGGGCGGGAGCATGAGTTTGTCTTCGACGGCGGGCTCACCGAGGCACAGGCGCTCGCCGTGCTGAAGGCAAGCGGCCTCAGCCTCCTCAGGGAGGAGGCGCCGGGCATTGCCGTGCTTCTGACGGCAATCGCCTGCATGCTGGTTCTCGTCGTCCTCTTCCTCTTGAGGTGAGTGCAGCTTCGGCTGCAGCCTTCTCGGAATATCGAAACAGCAGCAAGATCCGCGAATAATTTTCACAAAATGCGCGCTGTTTCCTCTACCGAAACGCGATTTAATTTTTGTTCAACTCCTGAACAACAAACTCAGACTCGCTTTTGGACGCCAACAGCCGCCCGGAAAGCGCTTCGTTATTCAGCCCGTTTCTTTTCAATCTTGCGAGCTTGCGCAAACATTGCGAGTCGAACATGAAAAACCTGAAGATCTCCCATCAGCTGCTCGGCATGGTCGCCATACTTACACTGGCTTTCGCCGCTGTGACCTACTACCAGGTCCGCGCCTCGATCGCTTCAATCTACAGCGAGCGCTATGAGATGCTGCGCACGCAGGTGGAGTCGGGTATCTCTGTTCTGCAATTTTTTTACGCGCAGGAAAAGGCAGGCACGCTCAGCCACGAGGAAGCGCAGAAACAGGCCTATGCGACGGTGGCGAGCGTAAAGTATGAGCCGGCCGGTTATCTGTTCGGCATGGACTACGACACCGTCACGCGCTTCCACAGCAACCCGAAATTCGTCGGCGTCGAGCAGAAAGCCCAGCCTGGGAACACGTCGAGTGTGCCGATGGTTGAGAAAGGCAGAGCCGGCGGCGGTATCACCATTTTCTCCTGGACGAAGCCCGGCATGCCCGCGGACCAGCAATTCGAGAAAGCGGCTTATTCAAAGGCTTTCGAGCCCTGGCAGATCGTTGTGGCTACCGGCGTCTACACCGACGATCTGGATGCCAAGGTCAGCGACACCATTCTTGAAGTTGTGAGCTTCGGTCTCATCGTCTTCCTGCTAGCGATTGGTGTTGCGTTCCTTGTCATTCGCAACATCACCAAACCCCTCGCTGCCGTACACGACGCGCTGCAGGCCGTTGCCGATGAAGATGTCAGCACGGCGGTGCCGCATACCGAAATGTCAAATGAAGTTGGCAAGATGGCAAATGCCACTCAGGCGTTGCAGGAGAAGATCCGCGAGCGCAATGCCATGGCAGAGCGCGAAGACCGTCAGCGTCTGGAACTGGACCGCGAGCGCCAGCAGAACCTCGATACCCAACAGAAGGATGCAGCCGAACAGGCGCACGTCGTCTCCACGATCGGCGAGGCGCTGGAATCACTTGCCACCGGCGATCTTACCATCCGTTGCGGCGATCTCGGCGCGCGCTACGAACAACTGCGCCATAATTTCAATGAGGCGTTGGTTCATCTGGAAGCCGCAATGACCAAGGTCAATGCCAAGGGAATCGATATCGGCGGCTCGAAGGAAGAGATCCGCCGCGCCTCCAATGAACTGTCGCAGCGCACCGAGCGCCAGGCCGCAAATCTGGAGGAAACCTCCGCCGCGCTCGACGAACTCGCGGTTACCGTCCGCCAAACCGCTGAAGGCGCCCATGAGGCTGCAGAGCGCGTGACCTTGGTAAGCGACGAAGCCATCCGCTCCGACAAGATCGTTGCACAGGCAATCGATGCTATGGGTGGCATCGAACATTCTTCGGAAGAAATCTCAAAGATTATTGGCGTCATCGATGATATCGCCTTCCAGACTAACCTCTTAGCCCTGAACGCTGGGGTCGAGGCTGCCCGCGCCGGCGAAAGCGGGAAAGGCTTTGCCGTTGTTGCTCAGGAAGTGCGTGAACTGGCACAGCGCTCCGCGGCAGCCGCCAAGGAGATCAAGGATCAAATCTCGCGCTCCTCCGGCCAGGTGCAAAACGGCGTGCGTCTCGTCGGCCAGACGGGTGAAGCTCTGAAGCGCATCTCCGACCAGGTGAAAACCGCCAGCGAGATCGTCGGCAAGATTGCTCACTCGGCGTCCGAGCAGGACACAACGCTGCGCTCGATTTCGTCATCGCTCAATCAGCTCGATGCGGCAACCCAGCACAATGCCGCCATGGCCGAGGAGACCACTGCGTCGGCCGAAGCACTGGCCGCCGATACCGACGAACTGCTGAGCCTGATCACCAAATTCCGCATCGGTAACAGCGTCACTCCTGCGTCCGACCTGCACCTGCTGGCTCAGAGAATGCGTAAAGCAAGCTGAGCCTCAGTTTGCGAAAAACCTTGACCTCTCTATCGCCTGGCGTTGAGCTTCAGTCGGCGGCAGACGCATCTCCGTGGTAAACTTCTGAACGGGAGCGGTGAAAAGATCACCGACTTCCTTCTGAAAACAAACTGACGGAAGCCGTCGCGCAGATCCTCAAGCAGATCGACAATCTTCGCGGCGACATTTGCGAGATCAAGGCGCGCAATCCGCAATAGAGCGTGGAGCCCTGCGGCACAAGCTTATTATTTCTCGGAAAGCCTCGCGAGATAGTCCCGAAGCAGTGCGGCTCGCCTTGGTCGAAAACTTCGCCCTGACCTCTTCACTTCGCTGATCCGCTCCACCCTGAACATGCGAAAATCTTCACGTAGCCCGCACCATGCAAGAACCGTCAGTGCGTGATCGGTGTACATAATGGCTAGGGGCTGGATGGCGCGCTGGCTATCGGTTCCTACCTGATCACGATAGGCAATCTCAATCGTCTCTTCCTCCCAACACGCCTGCCTGATGGCGTTCAGGTGTGGGTGTGGTCCGTAGCGACCATCGGGTCGGTATACATGGGAGATCGAATGCATCAACTGCTGTTCACGATCATCTGGCAGGGTCGCAGCAACCTTTGCCAGCACGGCCTCTGCTGCCTGTGCGAGGTCGGGATCACCCATCTGGCGCACTTCTCCGAGGCCTACAGCAATAGCCTCAATTTCCATGCGATCGAATGTTTGTGGCGGTAGCGCGTAGTCCTCGATCAGGCGGTAGCCATAACCGCGCTCTCCGTCGATCCTGGCGCCGGCAAGCCGCAACAGTTCAATATCACGATAGATGGAGCGTATCGATACGCCGCGCTCCTTCGCCAAACGCTGCGCCGTGATCGGCGGCGCCATGACGCGCATAACCTGCAGCAGCCTCAATAATCTATCCGGTCCGCTCATCGCCAACTGCCGTGAAGTGTCAGTAGGACGGCCCTATACCACGCATATTCAACTCACGCAGCAGAAGGCATCGAAATGAGCATCAAGACGGTAGCGCATATCAATTTTCGAGGCAGTGCGCGCGCGGCGCTGTCGTACTATCAGTCAGTCTTCGGTGGGGATCTCGCCCTCGTAACGCATGCCCAGATTTACGGCACGACCGATCCCCAGGAAGCCGAACTGGTTGGCTGGGGGCAAATCGTTTCGGTTGAGGGCTTTACGATCATGGCCTACGACGCACCCGCGAGCCGTGATTACGATCCGGGTAAGGCCCCATTTTTCATCTCGGTGAGCGGCGACACCGTCACCGAGATCACAGGCTACTGGGAAAAGCTGATGGTGGGCGCAACGATCGTTCAGGATCTCGCGCCGGCCGGCTGGTCACCGCTTTACGGAATGCTGAAGGACCAATTTGGCGTTACGTGGGTTCTCGACGTTCACAGCAACGAGGCGCACTGAACCAATCCAACGTGCGCCAATGACGCATGATTTCCGGATTAGTATTTTCGTATCGAGCAACTGTTCCGTTTTTGCTGAAATAGGTTGCTGACGGAAGTTCCCGCAGAGCTGTATATGAAGCTGGCGGGCAGGGTGCCGAACGCATCGCGAAGCTTTTGAAATGCGAAGCCGGAGCGGACTTTCCGATGTTGAAGGCCATGCGTCAGCGTTGCAGCTCTGAAAGAGCTGCGATTCCGCGTAAGGATACAATAAGAACTACGCTACGTGGAGAATGCGGTGACCACGTAGCGAATAATAAGTGGATGTGGGCCTCTGGACGGACATTGGCGTTAGAGGCAGCTCTCGTTTATTCAGCTTGAAAGATTGTCATAAAGCGCCTCCTAGAACGTTCAATATGTTGGCGCATTGCCCGCTCAGCTGCAGCTGGATCGCGCGCCTTGATCGATTGAATGATGAGGGCGTGCTCGTCATTGGCGTCACTCGTTGCTCTTGAATGAAAATAGAGCCGGAAGAGATGTACATGCGTGTGAAGCCGGGCCAGGGTTTCATGGATGAGCGCGTTGCCGCTACCAAGGGCAATCATGTCATGGAACAGCCCATCGCTTTGCGCAAACTGTCCATAGGCGAGTCTCGCATCGCCCTTGCGGACTGAGCGCATTTCGACGTCGACGGTTTCCAGTGCGGCGATTGCATCCTCGGTCATCGCCTCTGCGGCACGGGCCGCCGCATACGGCTCGACCAGAAGCCTCAATTCATAAAGTTGCTCGAGGCGCTGTCTGTCCAACTGCGCCGCCGCACTATAACCGATCAGATGCGTCTTGATGACTAAGCCCTGGGCTTCCAGCCGCGAGAGCGCCTCACGGATCGGCGTCTGGGAAACGCCGAGTTCGCGCACCAGATTGTCGACCGAAATGCGGCCGCCTGGCGGGATCTTCAGCGACATCAGCTGCGCGTAGATCGCATTATAGACCTCTTCTCCAAGGCGCGGTGGGCGCCGCAGAAGTCCTGTTTCTCCGCTTGCAATGTCCTTTAGGTCTTTTGTCATTCTTCAAATTGCTCCTTGACGTGCCTCTTTCTTATCAGCATGATGCGCTCATCGCAATCAGATATCCGATCGGATTTTATATTTTGGCGGTAGTTCAGGCGGATCTTCTGAGGCGTGTTGCGCACGAGGTGCTGCGGCGCGCCGGCGTCAGAGACGAGCACCGGCAGCAGCAGATCGATCTATTGATGGAGGCGGATCTGCGGGGCGTTTCCTCGCATGGTCTCCTGCGGCTCGAGCGCATAGTCCAGCGCATCAGCAATGGCGTCTCCGATCCACATGCAAAGGGAAGCCACGTCTGGCGCGCGCCGGGCTTCCTTGCCGTCGATGGCGAGCGGGGACTTGGCCCGGTCGTCGCCAATCACGCACTCGAAGCCTTGAAGCCCCGTGCCAGGGAAAATGGCGTGGCGCTCGCAGCCATCACCAATTCCAACCATATCGGCATGCTCGGCTGGTATGCGGAGCGCATGGCGCAGGAGGGCTATACGTTGATCGCTCTCTCTACCAGCGAAGCGCTCGTCCATCCGTGGGGCGGCAGGATGGCGATGCTCGGTACGAATCCGATTGCCATCGGCATTCCGACCGGGGATGCGCCGTTCATGATGGATACGGCGACCAGCGTCGTCTCGATGGGGGAGATCCACGACCACGCCAATCGCGGACAGCCAATCCCCTCGGGCTGGGCAGTAGATCGTGCTGGCAACCCGACCACGGATGCCAATGCTGCCAAACAGGGGGCCATCGGCCCCTTCGGCCAGGCCAAGGGATATGCACTCGGCCTTGCATTCGAGCTGATCGTCAGCAGTCTTTCTGGAGCAGCCATCGGACGCGAGGTTCGCGGAACCCTCGACGATACCAGTATTTGCAACAAGGGTGACGTTTTCATCGTCATCGATGGCCCGAGGCGAGACCTGCAGGCCTATCTCGAGGAAATCCGGAAACTGCCGCCGGCCGAAGGTTATGACGCAGTACTGATTCCCGGCGAACGCGGAAGAGCCTGTCGCGAGAAGCGATTGAACGAGGGCGTTCCTGTCGCCGACGAGGTCTGGAACCGCCTGCAGGCGCTGGCCTGCATTGAAGCCACAGCCTAGCAAGATCGGGGAGGATGGATTTTGTCGCTGTTTGGAACTTTGCGAAACACACGTAACTTAGTCTTCGGCCCGGGCCAGCGAGCCGCCATGCCGGGATATGCTGCCCAGCTTGGCCGAAAGGCGCTCGTCGTCACCGATGAACGGCTGAGCGCGGAAGCCGATTTCCGCGCGCTCGTCGACGGCTTGAAGAAGGCTGGTATCGAGACCAAGGTCTTTGACCAAACAATCGCGGAGCTGCCGCTCGACTGCATCAACAGGGCGCTGGAAGCGGGCTCCTCCTTTGGCGCCGACATGGTGATCGGCATTGGCGGCGGCAGTTGCCTCGATGCCGCCAAGGTCGCCGCCCTTCTTCTCACTCATGGCGGACGGGCCTCGGACTATTACGGCGAGTTCAAGGTCCCCGGTCCAGTGCTGCCGCTGATCCTCCTGCCGACGACCGCCGGGACCGGATCGGAAGTCACTCCCGTTGCCGTCATCACCGATCCCGACCGGGCCGTCAAAGTCGGCATCGCCAGCCCGCATCTGATCTGCCACACGGCGATCTGCGATCCGGAACTCACCTATTCCTGCCCGCCCGGGCTGACCGCAGTCTCCGGTGCCGACGCGCTGACACACGCGATCGAGGCCTTTACCACCATCAGGCGTGAACTCTCGGCCGATCTCGTCCACCAACATGTGTTCCTCGGCAAGAATGCGCTGAGCGATCATTATGCGCTTCTGGCGATCTCGAATATTTCCGCCAGCCTCAAGCGCAGCTATGACAATGGCCAGGATCTCGAGGCACGCCAGCAGTTGATGTTCGGCGCAACCGCCGCAGGGCTTGCCTTCGGCGTTGCGGGCACGGCTGCCGCGCATGCCGTCCAGTATCCGGTCGGCGCCATGACCCACACCGCCCATGGTGCCGGCGTTGCCGTGATGATGCCCTATGTCATGGAATTCAACCGCAACTATTGCGAACAGGAGCTTGCCGAGATCGGCCAGGCCATGGGGCTCGACCTCAAGGGTCATTCGCTCGAGCAGCAGGCCGACGCGACCATCGATGCGGTGGCGAGGCTCTTTGCCGATATCGGCATCCCCCGGACCATCGCCGACCTCGGCGTCGCAAAAGACCAGCTCTCCCAGGTGGCCGAACAGGCCATGGGCAGTGCCCGGCTGATCAAGAACAATCCCCGTCCGCTCGATCCGGCCTCGATGGCCGTTCTGGTGGAGGCTTCGTTCCACGGCAATCGCGATGCGTTGCGGGCCGACTCTCGCTTAAGGAAGGCAAGCTGATCATGACGATCATGGAAAAAATCACCCCGCAGATCGGCTTCGACATCGGCTCGATCCCGACCGATCTGTTCATCGACGGCAAGTGGCGCAATGGTGCCACGGGCAAGCGGCTCGACGTGATCGATCCCTCGACGGGTGCCGTCATTGCTGCGGTTGCCGATGCCTCGGTCGATGACGCCATGGACGCGGTAGCCGCTGCCTACGCAGCCGGCCCGTCCTGGGCGGCAACGGCGCCGCGCAAGCGCTCGGAAATTTTACGGCGCTGCTTCGAACTGATGATCGAGCGCAAGCAGATGCTTGCTGAGCTTATCAGTCTTGAAAACGGTAAGGCCCTTAGCGACGCGCAGGGCGAAGTTGCCTATGCCGCGGAGTTCTTCCGCTGGTTTTCGGAAGAGGCGGTGCGCCTCAATGGCGAAATCTCGACGGCGCCTTCCGGCGCGAACAAGATCATCGTGCAGCATCAGCCAATCGGCGTCGCCGTTCTCGTCACTCCCTGGAACTTCCCGGCGGCGATGGCGACGCGCAAGATCGCTCCGGCTCTCGCTGCCGGCTGCACCTGCGTGCTGAAACCGGCAACGGAGACGCCTCTCACCGCCTATGCGCTTGCCGCCCTCTATGCGGAGGCCGGAGTACCTGAAGGTGTGGTCAATGTCATCACCACGGAGCAATCTGGGCCTGTCGTCAGCAAGATGCTCCATGATCCACGCGTCCGCAAACTGTCGTTCACCGGTTCGACAGAGGTGGGCCGCAAGCTGCTTCATGAGGCCGCCGATTCGGTGATCTCATGCTCGATGGAACTTGGCGGCAACGCGCCATTCATCGTCTTCGACGATGCCGACATCGATGCTGCGATCGAAGGCGCGATGGTCGCCAAGATGCGCAATGGCGGCGAAGCCTGCACAGCCGCCAATCGCTTTTACGTCCATGCCGATGTCGTAGACGAGTTTTCCTCCAAGCTTGCGACCCGGATGGGCGCCATGGCCGTCGGTCCCGGATATGACAAGGCCACGCAATGCGGGCCGGTCATCAATCGCAAGGCGCTGGATCGAATCGACGGTCTCGTTGCCGATGCGGCTGGACGCGGCGCAAAGGTTCTGACCGGCGGCAAGCCGCTTGAGCGAGATGGATTCTACTATCCGCCGACCGTCATTCGCGACGTTCTGGCCGGGGCCAAGATAGCCCGCGAGGAAATCTTCGGACCGATCGCAGCGCTGACGACTTTCACCTCGGAGGAGGAGGTGATCTCGGCGGCAAATGATACCGAATATGGTCTGATTTCGTACGTCTATACCCGGGATCTCGCCCGCGGGCTCAGGGTCTCTGAGAGGTTGGAGGCCGGGATGGTCGGGCTGAATCGCGGCCTGGTCTCCGATCCGGCCGCTCCTTTCGGAGGTGTCAAACAGAGCGGTCTTGGGCGGGAGGGCGCCCATCACGGCATCCTGGAATTTTCGGAGACGAAATACATCGCCGTCACATGGTGATCAGCAGCATTGGGAGGAAATACGTTGAAGATAACCAAGATAGAGCCATTCCAGCTGGTGCTGGGAGATGGCCCGAACGCGTCGAAAAGCGCTTTTGTCCGCATTGAAACCGAAGACGGCCTGTTTGGTCTCGGTGAAGCGTCGCCGATGCAGGGAGGCTATGCTTCGCTCGTCGTCATTGCGCGAGACATGGCGCCGTTCCTGATCGGCAAGGACGCTCTCGATCATGCTGTCCTGCTGGATGAGCTCTTTCATCGCTGCGTGAAGCTCGGACCTGAAGGCATCGCGACAGCTGCTCTTGCAGCGCTCGATATCGCACTTTGGGATCTGAAGGGAAAGTACTTCGAGCAGCCGGTCTACAAGCTGCTCGGCGGTGCCTGGAAGACCAGCCTTACTTGCTATGCCTCGGTCGGCGGAAACGCGGCTCGAACCGTCGACGAGGTGGTGCGCGTAGTCGAACGGCGCGTCGCCAAGGAAAACCCCGCCGCCGTCAAGATCCGCTGGGATGGCGACCGCAGTCGGCAGGATGTCGATATCCCCGGCGATATCGCCAAGGCAAAGGCTGTCCGCAAGCTGCTCGGCGATGATTTCGTTCTCGGTTTCGATGCCAACAATGGCTATTCCGTGGGCGGCGCCATGCGCGTCGGCCGAGTGCTGGAGGATCTCGGCTACACATGGTTCGAAGAGCCGGTGCAGCACTACAATGTGCGCGCCATGGGAGAGGTGGCGCAGCGTCTCGACATTACCGTTTCGGCGGGAGAGCAGACCTATACGCTGCAGGCGCTTCGCGATCTCATCGACGCAGGCGTCCGCATGGTCCAACCTGACATCATCAAGATGGGCGGGATCACCGGCCTGATGAAATGCGCAGCCGTCGCGCATGCGGCGGGCGTCGAGCTCGTGCCGCATCAGACGCAGCCGACTGTTGGCCATCTCGCTAACATCCATGTGCTGAGCACGATCATGCATTTGGCCAAGCCGGTGGAACTGGCGGATAACTGGGAGAGGGGAGCTTCCGTATTCGTCAATCCGTCCGAGCCGAAGAATGGCCGGTTCGAGCTGCCGCAGTCGCCGGGTCTCGGAATGGAATTCGATGCGGCTGAACTGGAGCGTCGCAAGATCGCCATCCAGCACTGAGCCACACCAACAATATCCTTGGGAGGAAGGAAAATGACCACATCACGCAGAGATTTTCTCATCCGGTCCGGACTTGCCGTCACCACGGCGGTCGTCGCATCAAGGGTCGGGCACGGCTCGGCCTTGGCGGCGGAGGGAGATACCATTTCGATCGCACTGGCGTCGCGAGCGCCGGTCGGCCTCAATCCGCAGCAGTCGGGCCTCAATGGCGGCGACAACTGGGCCATCAACCAGTTGTTCGACACGCTGGTGACCCAGCCGGAAGGCCGCTGGGCCGTCAAGCCGGACGAGTTTCTGCCCTGCATCGCCGAGAGCTGGGAATCGTCCCAGGATGCCAAGACCTGGACCTACAAGATCCGCAAGGGCGTCAAGTTTCACAAGAATTATGGCGAAGTCGCCGCCGATGACGTGGTCTTCACCTTCCAGCGGCAGCTCGATCCCAAGCAGGTGACTGCCAACAAGGTCTTCTATTCGAATATCGCCACCTGCGAGGCGGTCGATCCGATGACGGTGCGCTTCACGCTGAAGAGTGCCGATCCGCTCTTCAACGGCAGCTGTGCTTCGACGCTCAGCGTCTCGATCATGTCGAAGAAGGCCTTCGAGGAGAAGGGCGACGGATTCAATACGGATCCGATCGGCACCGGCCCGTTCCAGCTCCAGTCCTTCAGTCCGACGGACGGCCTGCTGCTGACAGCCTTCCCGGAGCATTTCGACGGCCCGCCTGCAACGCCGAACCTGCGCATCACCTTCATCGCCGATACGACGGCGCGTACGCTTGCCTTTGCCGCAGGCCAGGTGGACATGATCGAAGGCGTGCGGGCGCCGGGCTGGGTCAACTCGATGAAACAGCGCTCGCCCAATACGATCTTCGACGCGACCGCGCCCGGATCCCACAATGCACTCAACATCAACCTGACGCGCAAGCCGCTCGACAACCTGAAAGTTCGCCAGGCGATCCGCTACGGCATCGACAATGCGGCGATTGCCGCCGCCTTCCAAGGTATTGCCAGCCCGATGGTCGGCGCCATCGCCTCGCAATTTGCCGGTTCTGTCAGGGTCGAGGACCTGCCGCCGGAACTGCAGTACAAGCCTGATCCGGCCAAGGCGAAGGCGCTGCTTGCCGAAGCGGGCTTCCCGGATGGCGTGACCATTCCCTGCTATGTCAGCCAGCGTGAGGACTATGCCTCGATCATGCTGATGATCCAGGAACAGCTGCGCGCCTCGAGCATCAATCTCGACCTGAAGATCATCGACCATACGACCTTCCATTCCGACAACCGCCAGGACAAGAACGCGCTTGCGCTCTATTCCTCGAGCTTCCCGCCGGTACCGACGCTGACGCTCGCCTCGCAGCTGGCCGCCTCCGCCGAGGTCAAGGCCGATGGCAAGGGGCAGGGCAACTACAGCCATTACGGCGTTGCCATTCCCGGCATCGACGATCTCCTGGCCAAGGCGCAGAACGAGCCCGATTTCGACAAGCGCATCGCGATCATCCAGGAGGCGGAAAAGAAGGTCCTGACCGATCTGCCGCTTCTCGGCATCATCGCGCTCTCCTATGTGATCGCCCGCAATCCGCGTGTCGATATCGGCTACAAAGTCGAGTCGGGGCCGGCCTACTGGTCGCTTTCCAAAGCCAAGCGCGTCGCTTGAGGCGAGGTCGTCATGCCCGGTATGATCTCCGTCAAGCTTCTCGACGCTATTCCGACCATCTTTCTGGTCCTCACCCTCGTCTTCGTGGCGCTGAGGATATTGCCGGGTGATCCCGCGCTGGTAGCCCTTGGAGATTACGCGACCCCGGAGCAGCTCGCGCTGTTCCGGGCGCAGACGGGTCTCGATGCCCCGTTGTGGCAGCAGTATCTGTCCTTCCTATGGGACATGATCCGGCTCGATTTCGGCCAGTCGCTGATGCAGCATCGGCCGGTTGCTGATATCCTGGCCGAAAATCTTCCCTACACGATTGAGCTCACCATCTTCGCAACCGTGCTCGGCGTCGTCTTCGGCATCCCCTTCGGCGTGCTTGCGGCCGTCAGGCGCAACCGGCTGCCGGATACGGGCATGCGCATCTTCTCTCTGATCGGTTATGCCATCCCTGACTTCTATCTCGGTGCCCTGCTGCTGATCGCCTTCGCGCTTAATCTCGGTTGGTTTCCGATCAACGGCGGCGGCGAGGGATTCGTCGATCGGCTCCACCACCTCGTCCTGCCCGCTATCACGCTTGCCATGGTCAAGATCGCCTTCCTCGGCCGCCTGACGAGGACGTCGCTGCTCGAAGTCCTCACCAAGGACTATATGCGCACGGCCAGAGCCAAGGGCGTGCCGAAGAGCAAGATCATTTTCAAGCATGGCCTGCGCAACGCACTCCTGCCCGTGGTTACCGGCCTCGGGCTCAGCCTGCTGGCGACCCTGTCGGGCTCGGTTGCGATCGAGCTTGTCTTTAATAGGCCGGGCATCGGCGAGACGCTGATCAACGCGATCTCGGTGCGCGATTATCCGCTAATCCAGGGCGGCGTCGTGGTCTTCGCCTTCTCCGTCGTGCTCGTTAATCTTGTCGTCGACATCGTTTACACGCTCGTCGACCCGCGCATCAGAGGATAAGAGATGGCTCTTGCTGACAACGCACCCGTCGTCGTCCTTGAGACGAACTATTTTCGCATCATCCGCCGGGCGATCTTCTCGAAGCCGTCGACCATTTTGGCGTCGATCGTCATCGCTCTGTTCTGCGTGATCGCGATCTTTGCACCGTGGATCGCGCCCTACGATCCGTTAAAGCAGAGCTATTTTGCGATCGGTGCCTATCCCTCCACCGAATACTGGCTCGGCACCGATCAGTTCGGACGAGACGTGCTGTCGCGGCTGATCTACGGCTCGCGTAACTCGCTGATCTTCGGGCTCATGGCGCCGGCCCTTGCCGCCGTCATCGGCACGACGCTTGGCGTCATGGCAGGTTATTTCGGTGGGATTACCGACCGGATCATCACGCGGCTGATCGATCTGATGATGGCCTTTCCAGAACTACTGCTCGCTATCATCATCTCTGCCGCGCTCGGCGGCGGCTTCTGGAATGTCGTCGGTGTGCTGACGATCGCCTTCGTGCCGGGCTTTGCCCGCGTAGCGCGCGCTTCCACGCTTTCCATCAAGCAGGAGCCCTATATCGAGTCTTCGATTGCGATCGGCGTACGCACGCCGATCATCATCCTGAGGCACATCCTGCCGAACATCTCGGCGCCGATCGTCCTGCTGCTGACGCTCTGGGTCGCCTCCGCCATCCGCCTGGAGGCGGCACTCAGCTTCCTCGGCATCGGGACGCAGCCGCCGCAGGCAAGCTGGGGCAATATCATCCGCGATGGCCTCAGCAACGTCTTCGGTTCGCCCTGGCCGATCATTGGCGCCGGCGCGTCGATTACCATCGTCGTCCTCGCCTTCAATGTCATCGGCGATTCCGTCCGTGACGCGCTCGATCCGGACGCCGCCGAATGACGGGAATCACCACAATCGAAAAGGACGGGGTAACCGCCATGTTGAAAACTGGAGCTCCGCAGCAAGGCTCGGTTCTCTCCGAGGCGGAATCGACCCCTGTCCTCTCGGTCGAGAACCTTAAGACCGCCTTCCGTTCCGCCAACGGCTGGAACGAGGTCGTCAAGGGCATCTCCTTCGATATCCGCGCCGGCGAAACACTGGCGATCGTCGGCGAATCCGGTTCCGGCAAGAGCGTGACGGCGTTTTCGATCATGCGGCTCCTGTCGGATGAGAAGACGAAGATCACCGGATCGGTACGGCTGAAGGGCCGAGAATTGCTCGGTCTATCCGAAAACGAGATGCGCGCAGTCCGTGGTAGCGGCATCGCGATGATCTTCCAGGAGGCGATGACCAGCCTCAACCCGGTGTTCACCATCGGCCAGCAGATCGTCGAGGCACTGACAGTCCACCGGCCCCTCTCGCGCACGCAAGCCGAAGCCGAGGCTCTGAAACTGCTCGACCGAGTGAAGATCCCGGCGGCGCGCAGGCGTTACAACGATTATCCGCACAATTTCTCCGGTGGCATGCGCCAGCGCGCGATGATCGCCATGGCGCTGGCCTGCAAACCGCAGCTGTTGATCGCCGACGAGCCGACGACGGCGCTGGACGTGACGATCCAGGCCGAAATCCTCAACCTGATCAAGGAACTGCAGGAGGAGGAGAGCATGGCCGTGATGTTCATCACCCATGACATGGGCGTGGTGGCGGAGATCGCCGAGCGCACGGTCGTCATGCTGCGCGGCGAGGCGGTCGAGACCGGTACCACCGAGGAGATCTTCAGCCGGGCGCATCATCCCTATACACGTGCACTACTGCATGCCGTGCCCGTACTTGGGTCGATGAAGGGCCAGTCGGCGCCGCAGCCGCTTCCGATCGCCGACAAGGTTTCCGGCGACGTGCAAAAGCATAAGGCGCGGAAGGAAGAAGCTGCCGCTACGGGCAAGCCGCTGCTCGCTGTCAGGAATTTGACCACGCGCTTCGAGATCCGCTCTGGCCTGTTCGGCAAGGTCTCGAACCGGATCCATGCTGTCGAAAACGTCTCCTTCGATCTCAGGCAAGGCGAGACGCTTTCGCTGGTCGGCGAATCCGGCTGCGGCAAGTCGACAATCGGCCGCTCGATCATGCGGCTGATCGAACCGAAGGGCGGATCGGTGCATCTGTGCGGCGAAGATGTCATGGCGATGCCGGCCRATCGCTTGCGGGCGGCACGGCGCAATATCCAGATGATCTTCCAGGATCCCTTCGCCAGCCTCAGTCCGCGGCGCACCGTCGGCCAGGCAATCGCCGAACCCTTCCTGACGCATGGGTTGGGCACCAGGGAGGAAGCCGAAAAAAAAGTGGTCGAACTACTCGAACAGGTCGGTCTGGAGCCGGCGATGGCCGGACGTCTGCCGCATCAGTTTTCCGGTGGCCAGCGACAACGTATCTGCATTGCGCGCGCGCTTGCGCTTTCACCGAAGATGATCGTTGCCGACGAATCCGTTGCAGCGCTCGACGTCTCCATCAAGGCGCAGGTCATCAACCTGATGATGGACCTGCAGAAACGCCTCGGCATCTCCTACCTGTTCATCTCGCACGACATGGCAGTCGTCGAGCGGATCAGCCACCGAGTGGCCGTCATCTATCTCGGCGAGATCGTCGAGATTGGCACGCGAGAGGAGATCTTCAGCAACCCGCAGCATGCCTATACGCGCAAGCTATTGGATGCGGTACCGATCCCCGATCCGGAGCGGCGGAAGACCAAGCGCCGGGTCGAATCCCATGAGGTAAAAAATCCGATCCGCCCTGTCGATTACATAGCGCCGGAAAGAGCATATCGGCAAATATCCAGCACCCACAGCGTCATGGACGGCCCTGACAGCTGAACTTGCAGCGAGAGTCTGTCAAAGGGGAAAGCGCTGTTCCGGTATAGGTGGAGACGTTCGACCTTTGCGGCGCTCGCGAGCGAATAGCTGCTCAGGATTTCGTGGCTCGCCTGGCCGGCGGCTTCATTGACCCCCCCCTGGGGCCGGCAAGACTTCCGAACGAGCGCGGTGGAAAAATTCGCAGGGTTTGTATAACCCGCAGATTACTTGCCGAAATTCCGGCTGCAAACAGTCACGGAATCCAGTGGTGCGAACTGCCGGAGCGAATTAAGAAGAACGCATGTCCGTTCACCAGCTCTCACTCTATGCGCTCTGCGGTAGCCTCCGCCAAGTCTCGACCAGCCGCAGGCTGCTCGAGGCGCTTCGCGATGGCGCGCCGGATGGTGTGTCGATCGAGATTTGTACGCCTGCCGCAGGCCTTCCGATCTTCAATCCGGACGATGAAGGCGATCGCACGCCTTTATCGGTGAGGGCCTTTGCCGAGAAGATAAGAGCAGCTGACGGATTGATAGTGTCATGTCCGGAATATGCCCACGGTATTCCGGGCAGTTTCAAAAATGCTTTGGATTGGCTGGTGTCCCGCGACGAAGTGCCGTTTAAGCCAGTGATGTTCGCGCATGCTTCACATCGCGGCGATCTCGTGCTTGAGCTTCTCACGGAGGTTTTAACCACAATGTCTCTGCGCATTGTACCTGAGGCGTTCTTGCGCCTTCCGCTCGCCGGCAGGTCGGATGAGGCGCAGCGGGAGATCCTGGAGGCAGCAAGGCGGGACGGAGTTCTCGCCGCAAGCCTGGTCCGATTCCGACGCGCCGTCCTCGCCACCGAGAGATAGCTATACGAGGTCCGCTGGCGTCGAAGGAGGCCCGCTTGTACCAAACGCGGATTGTCCCGTTATCTGTTCACCGCATCCTCGAGCGCCTGGCTGGGCGGAGGCTCCACTGCCACGCGATTTCAAGCATCGCGTTCTAACATTCTGAAGCGGATCGCCTCGAAATAGGAGATGGGAGGAAGCTTTACTGTTCTGCGCTCCCCGCTTTTGCCTTCAATGGCAAGAATTTGATCGGCGACCAGCGCGTGGCAACTGGCGACCGGCAGGTCCAGCAAGAGTTCCATGTCGTGGATAGCAATTGGCTCGTCGTAGCAATTGTCGTTCTGTCCGGAATAATTGACCAGATGCACGACGAGATCGCCGCTTTCGCGATGGCGCTGGACCGTCATTTCAAGCCGCCGGGGCGCGGACAGCGATATTTTCGCCGGCGCCAATTTCAGCGCTAGCTGGGCCAGGAGCGCGCGATGCTCAAGCAGCCCGTGCTCGTGATAGAGCATGTCAACATTCCACGGGATATAGATCGCCTGCCCCTTGCCGTAGCGTGCCTGCAGCACGCCCGGCAGGTCGGAGGCGAGTTCAGGATCCGGATAGCATAATTCAGGCGGCCCAAAACGCTGCGGCAGAAGGATCGAATAGAGCGTGCTGGCGCCAGCCTTCGGTGTGACCCGGCGGTAGGCGCCATCCAGCAGGATAAGATCGGAATCGAGCCCGCCGACTGCGCCCGCACCCACCCTGACATAGGCGCCCCGCATATCCTCAAGAACCTCTTCGACCTCGTCGAAAGGACGGGAATTCAGCCGGTTCTGTGGTAGCGCTTCGCCCATTTCGTCGTAGCTGGCGGCATCGCCGACCATTAGCAATGTGCCGCCGGCCTCGACAAACGCGTCGAGCGACTTCGCCTCGGCTTCGCTCATGCAGCCTGCACCGGAAAGGATGATCGTATCGTAGCGGTTGTGCGCTTCGGCAAAATCCGCCTCGCCGGCGCGCAGGTCGTGGATGGTGTCAAAGACGATACCGGCATCGACGAGAGCCCGATAGGCGCCGCGGAAGGCCGCAACGGAGGCACCGCGGCGCGGATGGTAGCGGCGCGACTTGTGAGAGGTGTAAAGCGCGACTCGGGCGGCGGACTCCAGATCGCCATAGAGCGCCTCGTTGGCGCGATGATAATCGAAGATCGCCCGCACCGCCGGCAGGGGCTTGCGGTCGGCCTGCTCGAGCGTGCCCATGAAATAATAATGGGGGTCGGCGCCGTTGGCGAGTTGCTGGGCGAGACGCAATGCTTGTGCCGCTCCCGTCTCGGCGCTGTAGCGCCAGGGAAAGTCGATAAAATGCGTCAATGCACTGGAATAGCGGGTGCGGCCGCCGCCGAACGAACGGAAGTTGCGGGCCTCCTCGCCGGAGAGATGCACCCATTCGGGACGCGCGCGGTCCAGACGGCGGTTCACCTCGCCACGGAAGAAGTCGCTCTTTCGGCCCATGTTCGAGACGGCAACGTTTGGCCGGACGGATTTGATGACGTCGTAGATCTCGTCCGMCAGCGTCCGACTGGTAGTCTCCTGGAAGCGCAGATACGTGCGGTAGAGCCTGTCGGAGACATCGGTGCGCACAGGCAGGTCCTCGCCCGAGAAGGCGCGAAATTCGCGCCGGCAGTTCTCGCAATGGCAAAGTCCGTACTGCCTGTAGCTGTAGTCGGTGCTGAGATAGCCGAACATGTTGAAGAACAGGCCGTCGATGTCGTAGCGCCCGAGGGATTCCTTCAGCACGTGGATACCCTGATGGTGATACCAGCCGCCGTTGACGCAGGCCTGATAGGTGCCGTTATATTCGAAGGGCCGCCCGTCCCGAGCGTGGCAGAACCATTCGGGATGCGCGTCATAGGCAAGCTGCGTCGCTTTCGACAGGTCGTAGCGGCCGATGAAGCGGATATCGTGGCGGTGTGCCGCATCGATCATGCGGCCGAGCAGGTCTCCCTCCAGCTTGGGGTTCTTCGCCTGCAGTGCTAGTTCGGTCGGATACCAGGCGAAGATGCCGCCGACGTTGAACAGCATCGCCGTTGCGCCGAAGGCTGCGACATCGGCGGCCAGCCGCTCGGAATCCAGGGTGCCATCGATCAGCCGCAGGTTTGTCTGGACAATGCGCTGCGTCCTGCGCCACCACTCCGTCATGATTTCCTCCCGATTTTCGGCTTCGCAGGCACGGTTCCGATGCCGGCGCACTCGTAGACGAACCGTTGCCAAATAACACATAAAAACTCAATAATTATGTGTGATCTGTCAATATCAAATTTGATCGACAGCGTGTTTTGCGCAGAAGCTGTAAAAATCGTGGTCTTCACGTGTGGAATGGTGCTAGGTTTGCGAAAAGTTGCGCCCACTGCAAAGAGAGAGACCCATGGAGCAGCGCGCCGTCAGGCAACGACAGACATCCGCAGTGCGCGGCAAGGCTACTGAGAGCCGGGAGGTGCGCGAACCCGGTTACGGACGCCTGCAGCAGATGCTGCGCGACGACATTCTCGAGGGACGCATCCCCGCCGGAGCGCGGCTGAAGGTCTCCGAAATCGCCGAACGCTACCAGACGAGCACCAACCCGGCGCGCGAGGCGCTGCAGGCACTGGAAGGCGAGGGGCTGGTCGTCATAACACACAATCGCGGTGCCCGCGTGCGGCTGATCAACGAAGATCTGGTCCAGAACATCTTCGACATACGCGGCCTGCTGGAACCATATTTCGTCAGGACCTTCGTGGAATATGCCACGCCTGAAGATGTGGCGGTGCTGCGTCGCTGCCAGGAGGGCTGTCAGACGGCCGTCGAGGCGGCCGACTATCCGAGCTTCCACCAGAACAATCTCGTCTTTCACGATTTCATCATCGAGCGGCATTTCAATGTCGAGGCGGTGCGGATCATGAAGCAGCACAATGGCTGGCTACGCGCTTTGTCGCGCAAGAACCCGCTGACGCTCGCCCATATGCGCCGCTCCAGCAACGAGCACTGGGAACTGATCGAGGCGGTGGAGAAAGGCGACCCCGACAAGGCGGTCGAGGTCATCGAGCGGCATATGCGCAATTCGCGCGCCGTCTTCCTGGCCAATATGCGGCGCGATCGCCTGCGCGATGCCGGCGACGAGGCAATCTAGAGCGCAACCGATGGCTTTGCGTCGACTATTCCTATGAAATAGCACATTAAATTACCTAACTTCCGCAACTTAGTGGATTTTTGTACAAAAATCGCACACTATCCGTTATCATCCTCGATGTTTGGTGAATGTCGGCGTGGTTCCGGACGCCAGCCCGAAAGGGCGGTGGCGTAGCGGGCAGCGACGCATCACCTTCCTGCACAAAGACTTTGGGAGGAGTCGGATGAATATGCTTGCGAGAATATTTGTGGGCGCAGGAGCAGGGCGGGCGTCGCTCGCCTGCGGCTTCGCCCTTGCCCTGGCTGCCGCGTTTCCCGCAGCAGCCGGCGAGTCGCCGATGCTGGCCAAGCGGGTCGAGGCGAAGAGCCTGCCGTCGCTTGAGCAGCGCCTGCCGAAGAACCCGCTGGTGGTCACACCCGCCGAACGCGTCGGCGAATATGGCGGCACCTGGCGCTCGGCCATGGTCGGTGGCTCCGATGACGGCTGGATCCTGAGGACGGTTTCCTATGAGAACCTGATGCGCTGGTCGCCGGACTGGAAGGATGTCGTGCCCAACATCGCGGAATCCGTCGATGTCAGCGCGGATGCGAAGAGCTTTACCATCCATCTGCGTGACGGCATGAAATGGTCGGACGGTGCGCCATTCACCGCAGACGACGTTCGCTTCTGGTACGAGGATCTCTTCACCAACAAGCAGTTCACGCCGACGCCCTCGGAACCCTTCATCAATACCGACGGTTCGCCTGTTGACTTCAAGATGGTCGACAAGACCACCTTTCAGTTCAACTTCAAGAACCCGAAGGGCATCTTCCTGCAATATCTCGCCACGGCGCGACCGCTGGACAACGCCACGGTCCGTTACCCGCGGCACTATCTGGAAAAATTTCACCCGAAATACAATCCCGACGTCCAGAAGGAGATTTCCGCCTCCGGCCAGTCCGACTGGGTTGGCCTGATGGTCAACCGCTCGAACTTCTGGTCCAATATCGACGTGCCGACGGTCAACCCGTGGATCTTCAAGACCGGTTATGGCAGCGGCTCCGCCACGCAGGCGATTGCCGAGCGTAATCCCTACTATTGGAAGGTCGATACCGCGGGCAATCAGCTGCCCTATATCGACATCCGTCATTTCGACGTGCTGTCGGATCCGCAGGTCCTGGTGGCAAAGACGCTTGCCGGCGACATCGACTTCCAGGACCGCAACCTCGCCGTCGCCGCCAACAAGCCGGTGCTGTTCGAGGGTCGGGAGAAGGGCGGCTTCGAGTTCTTCGAGGAAAAGCCGGCGAGCCCGAACCTGATGATCATGATGTTCAACCTCAACCACAAGGATCCGGATACTCGCGCGATCTTCCAGAACAAGGACTTCCGCATCGGCCTGTCTTACGGCATGGATCGCCAGGAGGTCCTCGACGTCGTCTGGCTTGGCCAGGGCCAGATCGCCCAGACCTCGGTGACGCCAGGCTCGGTTTATTACAATGAGCGCCTTGCCAAGCAGTACACCGAATACGACGTCGAAAAGGCCAACAGCTTCCTCGACAAGGTGCTGCCGAACAAGGGATCCGACGGCATGCGCCTGCGTCCGGACGGACGGCCCTTCGCCTTCACCTTCGCCTACAGTGCCGCAAACCCGGTCTTCGGCGATGCGCTGGAACTGGTCGCCGCCCAATGGGCCAAGGTCGGCATCGCCATGACCCCGACGCCGCTCGACCGCACGCTGATCCAGACGCGGCAGGATGCCGGCGAGCTCGAAGGCGTTGCCTGGGAACGCGGCGGCGGATCTGGCCAGGAAGTCGTGCTCGATCCGCGCTGGTGGTTCCCGTCCAATACCGACAGCTACTACTGGGCTCCGGCCTGGGCCGCCTATTTCCTCGGCGTCAATCCCGACTCGGCGCAGGTCAAGCCCGAAAAACCGGCACCCGCGGCGCTCAAGCAGATGGAACTTTACGGACAGTTGCAGGCATCGGCGAGCGCCGACGAACAGGTCAAGCTTATGAACCAGATCCTCGATATCGCTGCCGATGAATTCTGGACGATGGGCGTTGCCTGGGAGGCGAGCGGCTACGGCGTGAAGAAGACGAATTTCCATAACGTGCCGGCCTCCATGCCTGCATCGTGGATCTACCCGACGCCCGGACCAACCAATCCCGAACAGTATTTCATGGCCAAGCAGTAAGGCTTCCCTTCCGCCCCCGTCCTATCCTTTGCCGGGGGTGGACCTTTCTTACGAATGTGCAAGCCGAGGCAGGCGCCGCCGCCCGCTTTTCCGCCAAACAGCAATCCAGGAATTCCATTGATGTCGGAACGTATTGTCTTTGTCGCACRCGACCTTCCCTTCGAAGCCGGGCACTGGCAGCGTCTGCAGGAGGCGATCGGTTCCGACCGTATGCTGCTTGTGGATACAAAGGACCCGAACGCGGTGTCGGCAGCGCTTGCGCAGGCCGAGATCGCAATCCTTTCCGGCGACCTCGACGATCGCCATGTCCGCGCGCCGAAACTCAAATGGGTGCATTGCGACCATGCCGGTCTGACGAAATCCGCCAGACCCGAAGTCTTCGAACGCGGCCTTGAGGTCACCGGGTCCGCCGGCCGCTCCGGCCCCGCGCTTGCCGAGCACGTGATGATGTTTTCGCTGATGCTCTGCTCGCGCTACCCGGATCTCTACGATGCCCAGAAGCGCCATGAATGGCATCGCACGCCCGGGATGATGGACCTTCGCGCGCTTTACGGCCGCACCATCGGGATTCTCGGCATGGGGCATACGGGCGTCGCGCTTGCGAGCCGCGCCAAGGCCTTCGACATGCGCGTGCTCGGCTACCGCCGCCGCGATCTCGCGCCGCCGCCGGGGGTCGACCGCATGTACAGCGCCGACAAGGGGGAGGGCATCGACGAGATCCTGGAACAGGCCGACATTCTGGCGCTGGTGCTCAACCTCTCCGACGCGACCTATCGGATGATCGGCCGCGAGCAGCTCGCCCGCATGAAGACGTCGGCGATCATCGTCAACCTGTCACGCGGCGGCGTCATCGACCAGGACGCGATGATCGAGGCGCTCAAGGAGGGGCGGCTGGCCGGCGCCGGGCTCGACGTCACCACGCCCGAGCCGCTGCCGGCAGACCATCCGTTGTGGGATACGCCCAACGTGCTCATCACGCCGCATTTCACCGCGGCTTTGCCAGACAAGGTCGACCGCTCCGTCGAGGTGATCACCGAGAACTTCCGCCGCTACCGGGCCGGTGAACCGTTGCTCAACCGGATGACACAGGAAGATTTGTGGACCAAGGACGCCTAGCAGGACCGAGGGGGAGGATTGCCATGCTGCGTTATGTCTTCAAACGGCTGCTCTACATGATCCCGACTCTGATCGCGATCTCGATCGTGGCCTTTGCGCTGATCCAGCTGCCGCCTGGCGACTTCGTCACGACGCTCGCTGCGCAGATGTCGCAGGCCGGCGATACGGTCGATCCCAATACGCTGGCAATGCTGCGCCGCCAGTACGGCCTCGATGAACCGATCTGGGTGCAATACTGGATCTGGATCTCCAATATCGTGCTCTACGGTGATTTCGGCCGCTCCTTCGATTGGGATGCACCGGTCTCCGATCTGTTGTGGAACCGCCTTGGTCTGACGATCGTGCTGTCGCTGACGGCGCTCGTCTTCACCTGGGTCGTCTCGCTGCCGATCGGCATCTATTCGGCGGTGCGCAAATATTCGGTCGGTGACTATGCCGCCACATTCTTTGCCTTTGTCGGGCTTGCCATCCCGAATTTCCTTCTGGCGCTCATCCTGATGTATGCGGCGCTCCGCTTCCTCGGCATCAGTATCGACGGGCTCTTCTCCCGCGAATATGTCGACGCCCCCTGGAGCTGGGGCAAGGTCATCGACCTTGCGCAGCACCTGATCGTGCCCGTGATCGTTCTTGGCTGCTCCGGTACCGCGGCGCTGGTGCGC
>NZ_JBFUBG010000070.1:0-34983 GCF_056405875.1 Rhizobium sp. P1_E6
GTCCCGGGTGGCCCTTGCGTGGACACTGGCGAACCCCTCGGTTGTGTCCCCCATCATGGGCGCCCGCACTGTTGCCCAGGCAGAGGACAATCTCGGCGCTTTGGACGTGGTGCTGTCGCCAGACCACCTCGATCGCCTGAACCGGGTAAGCGACCCAGATCCGATATTCCCGGCCCGTTTCGTGGAACGCCCATTGGTCCAGCAACTCATCTTCGGCGAAGCTTCAGTGGCTCGCCGCATCTGAGCAGACAAAGAGGACCAACATGCATGAAGGCGTGCGGCCACGGCGGTCTTTCTCGCTCTTCATCAACCCGAAGAAAGGAATGATACCATGACCTTTTCCTCACTGCCTAACCACCTTGACAGGGCGTGCCGCAAATTGCTGGTCGCTTCAGCATTCCTGGCCATCATCGGACCGGCGCATGCCGAAACCGCGCCAGGCGCCGGTGTGGAAATCCAGGACACCGCCGTGGAGACACAGAACAAGGCCATCGTTCGCACGGCATTCGAGAAATGGCGTGCAGGTGGCAACGTCTTTGCCGAGCTTCTCGCGCCCGACGTCGTCTGGACAATCCACGGCTCCGGCCCGGTGGCCGGCACCTACCGCAGTCTCGAGGACTTCGTCGAGCGAGGGTCAGGGCCTCTTACTAGCCGTCTGACGACCCCCGTGTTGCCGCAGGTGCATAATATCTTTGCGGATGGAGACATGGTCATCATCCGCTTCAACGGGTCGGCCACGACAACCTCCGGCGCACCTTATCGCAACCAGTTCGTTTGGATATTCCGGATGAAGGACGGCTCTGTTGTCGAGGCCGAGGCCTTTCTGGACCTCGTCGCCTACCAGCAGGTTGTCGAAAACAACGAGCCGCGTGCACGATAGCGGTCACAGTCCGGCTGTGGTTCGGCCTCTCGCATCGCCCGCCGGACCCTGCGCACACTGCAATTCATCATCGCAACCAGAATATCAACAGGCGTTGAGGAGCCCGACCATGAGGTATGCATTTGCAGTCCTGATGACGGCCACGTTCTTGAGCCAATCCGTACAAGCTGAGGAAGCCAACTTGAAGACAAACCATCCCTATACCGGCATGTGGGTGACCGATGACGGTCATGTTCGCCACGAACTTCTGCCGACCGGGCGTTATGTCGAGGCACGCGGTAGGCGCGAACGCGCCTATGAAGGGCGTTACGAAGTAATCGGCGTACATATCGAATATTGGGACGACACCGGCTTCACGGCCGATGGCGACTTCGTCGACGCAAACACCCTGCACCACGGCGGCATGGTTTTGCGCCGCCTTACGGACCGTACAAAACGCTAGCTGCGCCGTAAAAATGACATCCGCCGTTTTGGCACCGAGTTCCTCGCCTTCGTTGTCGGGGACAATCGCAAGAGCCTTGGCATGACACAGGATGAATTTTGGCAAGACGCTGGAGATCGTGCGCCGCATGTGTCCAAGGGCATGCAATGCCGGTGCATCTAAAGTTCGTACCATATGCGCGGGTCTTCACCTGACTGGATCATAAGCCAGCGAAGATCCGCATCCTTCCAGTTTCGGATCGCATTTGTCCGGTTGTCGAGCACCAGGTCGCCACGATCGGTCTTAACGACCAGAACCGCATGGCCCTTGCCGGTGGGCGTCTTGGTGACGGCGATACGCAGTGCCTTCGACGACCAGCCCATCGCGATCAGGTGGTCCCGCTTCGTCAGCGCAAAATCCTCGCAATCGCCGGACTTGACGTTCACCTGCCAGACATCCCCCTGATCGGATCGGTCGTCAACCGGGCGGATCGAGCGGTTGACCGAGGTGTTGACGGCCTGAAGCTGCTTGTCGGCAGAAGGGGTCAAGGGGATTTCGGAAGCCTCGCCGCGAGCAGTACACTCATCTGGATATCGCGCGCAAAACATCACATGCGCAAAAGGGGCGGCAGTCCGGCGTTTTTCGAGAATATAGCTGAATACCGGCGCCGTCTTCAAGCCGCGAGCAGCGCCAGCAGGACCGTCGGCTTCGGCAGTCTGAACAGCTAGCAGCGATGCAAGTGTCGCAACGATTGCCAGTTTGTGCCTAGACATTTGCTACCTCCGTGCACCAGTTCAACGACCGAGGCACAAGTCAATTGCCATCGGTGAAGGAACAGTCTCGTTCGATTGGCTGGAGCTATGTCCAGGATCGATGATTTCAGGCCTATGTCTCCAGAAACGATCGTCTTTCAAATACAACCATATGAATCTGTGATGGCAGATAACAATTTAAACTAGCGCACCGGATGGCCGTTTTCAATGGCGGCGACAAGCTGCCGGTTTAAAAAGCCAAGTAAACCGAACTAGGGGATCGTCACTCGATCAGGTTGTCGGCCATTGCACACTACCTCCGCGCCCGTCATGATGTTCTCACCCTCAGCGTAGACGGACAGACATGCGCATCTTCCTCGTTCGACACGGCGAATCTCTCGGCAACATCAGCGAGAGCGCCTACCGGCAGTTCGGCGATCACAATGTTCCGCTGACGGAATGGGGTTACCGGCAGGCGCTGGCGGCCGGGCGTGGCATCGCTTCGTATCTTGCAGCGCTGCCTGCCGCTGCGCCGAGGGCGACCATCTGGCATTCGCCATATCTGCGCACGCGCCAGACCAAGGACGCGATCGTCGAGGCCTTGCCAGCGGACACCATCAGCGATGTGCATGAGGATTATCTGCTACGGGAGCAGGATTTCGGCCTGTTTACGGAAATCTACGACCGCGCCGAGCAGCGGCGCAAATTTCCGGAAGAATTCGAGAAATGGGCGCGGCTTCGCAACAACAGCGGCAAGTTCTATGCCCGCCCGCCTGATGGAGAGAGCCGGGCAGATGTCGCCCAGCGGGTACGGATGTTTTTGCTGACCGTCATGCATGATATCGGCAAAGGCAACGACACCGCTGTTATCGTCGGCCACGGCGTCACCAACCGTGCCTTCGAGATGAATTTCCTGCATCACAGCGTCGAATGGTTCGAGCGCTCCGACAATCCGGGCAACGCCGATGTGACGCTGATCGAGGGCACGCATGCGGGCGGCTATCGCTCGACGCTTCTGCACAAGGCCGACGACCGTGACCCGGCCGGAGCGACGGAGATGCGCGGCGCTCATGGTTCGGAGCTGACGATCGCACCGAAAACCAGCGTCTAATGGCGATCAATGCCGCTGGGCTTGGCACCCTGCGACGGGTTGAACCGCTGAACTTCCTAGGGCAGCATCCCCTGTCGCCTAACCAGTGAAACGCGACAGTAGAGCAACAATCGATGCGGCCGCTTGATCATCAAGCTTGGCTCCGACATGGGCATCAATTGCCTTTGAATAGACGGCCCACATGCGTTCGCGAAGCAAGCGCCCTGCTTGCGTAATCACGACCCAACGGCCGCGCCCGTCTTCAGCAAAGGCTTCCCGGCTGACGAGGCCTTCGCGCTGCAACCGGTCGATCAGACGCGAGAGATTATACTGCGCAAGCAGGGTGCGTTCTTCGATCTCGAAGGGACGTAGTCTGCCCTCTTCGGCGCGCGCGAGTTCCCAGAGCACGTCGTACCAGCTGAGCGATGGCAGGCYGGCATTCTTGAAGTCTGTCTCTATCGCATTCAGCAGGCGTTGCTGGGCGCGCATGATGCTGATCCACGCCTGCGTCACAGGTTCCGATGGGCCGTTTCGATTCTTCATAGATGCAAGTACATCTATATTGACGGCAATCGCAAGGGTAATTATATGCATATGCATCTATAATTGGAGACAGACACCATGCCAATGGAAACGTCCGTGCCTTACGCAACCGCCCTGCTGCGCATCAGCCTCGGCACGATGTACCTCGCGCACAGCATCATTCTGAAACTCATGACGTTCGGCCTGGCGGGAACTGCCGGCTACTTCGTATCCGTCGGTCTACCCGGCTGGCTGGCCTATGTAACCTTCGCCGCCGAGGCCATCGGCGGCGCCCTTCTGGTTCTCGGCATACAGACACGTGCCGTGGCCCTGACGCTTATCCCCGCGCTCGCCGGCGCAATTATCTGGGTTCATGGAGCAAACGGCTGGTTCTTCACCGCGCCGGGCGGCGGCTGGGAATATCCGCTCTACCTTATCGTTCTCTCGATCGCGCAGGTGATGCTTGGCAATGGAGCCTTGGCGCTACATCCATCGCGGTCGCTCGTCGCCGCCCAGACCCCTTGAGGATCGCTGCCATGCGGAAATTCACGCTCATTTCCCACCATCTCTGCCCCTATGTGCAACGCGCCGCCATCGCGCTTGGCGAAAAAGGCGTTCCTTTCGATCGCGAGTTCATCGACCTCGATAACAAGCCCCATTGGTTTCTCGAGATTTCCCCCCTTGGCAAGGTTCCGCTTTTGCTGATCGAGGAGAGCGGACAGCAGACTGCGCTCTTCGAAAGTGCTGCGATCTGCGAATATATCGATGAGACGCAGGCCGGCGCGAAGCTGCACCCACACGATCCTTTGATACGTGCCCGCCATCGCGGGTGGATGGAATTCGGCTCGTCGATTCTGGCCGATCTCTGGGTCTACGAAACGACCAGCGACCTCGAAGTTTTGAAAGCAAGGGGAAAGGCGATCGCTTCCAGATTCAGCACGATCGAGGCGGAACTGTCTGGGGGACCATTCTTCGCCGGTGAGGGTTTCAGTCTGGTGGACGCCGTCTTTGCGCCGATCTTCCGCTATTTCGACGTCTTTGATGCGATCGGTGAAAATCATATCTTTGACGGTTTGGACAGGGTGCAGAAATGGCGAAGCGCGCTTGCAAAACGGCCGAGCGTTCGGCAGGCGGCGGCTGATGACTATCACGCGCGTCTTGTGGCTTTCCTTGAAAAGCATCAATCCGTGCTGCTGCGCGCAAGCACCGCTTAAGATGCATGCAGCCATCATCACCGCGAGGCCTCACTGCTTCGCGGTGAATCGATCGCACCAGGAGAAGGGCCGACGCCGCGCCGATTGCTTCGAGCTACCTTCGAAGACAGATCGCGATCATCTGATACTCACTCTGCAATCACGCCGCTGCGAACGGTATGATCGCAAAGCTGAGCACACTGTTGCGCCCTTCGGTTATAATTATTTTGCGTTCGTGTTTCCCGATTGTTTTGTGGCTGCCTTTAACGCGCCTTGCTGCAGATCTGCCTCATCGGCAACAATGGCGGCGGCCTCGTTGAGCAAGACGTCTTTTGCCTTCTTGCGGGCATTCTCAATAGCAATATCAGCGCTCAGGCTGCGCTCGTCTGACTGCAGGCCATCATCTCCACCAGGATCTTCGCCACCATCCGCTTGCGCTCGGGACTTCAGCCGATTTTCTCGCGCTGTCGCTTCTTTACGACGTTCGGCTTCGTTGAGGGAGACGACCCCTTTCTCGCGCTGCGCCTTAAGGTCGGCAATGTCCTTTAACAGGCGTTGGAAATCCGGATCGCTCTCAACCCGTGCATCATGCCGGCTTTGCAATGTCGGCAGCAACGTCGTGACAGTGTCGGAAGGCGCATAGTCCGCAGGCTTGATCTGCGCCCACGGCAGGGCATTGTCATAACTGGTTTCGCCGAAGACAGCCGGATCGGAAAGTCCCGGCAAGCTGATATCAGGTGTCACGCCGCGCAACTGCGTCGTACCGCCGTTGACCCGGAAAAACTGGGCAATCGTCACTTTCAACTCCCCGAATTCGGGTTTGCTGTTGCGAACCATTCGGTCCAGATTGAGGACGGTCTGGACCGTCCCCTTCCCGAAACTGGGTTCACCGATAATCACGCCCCGACCGTAATCCTGGATTGCCGCAGCAAAAATCTCCGAAGCCGACGCCGACCCGCGATTGATCAGGACACCCACCGGGCCTTTCCAGACAGGCGCTGCAAAATCAGCGTTTCTAATCTCGACCTTACCGTCGCTACCGCGTTGCTGAACGACCGGGCCGTTGCCGATGAACAGACCAGTCAAATCGATCGCCTCGTCCAATGAACCGCCGCCATTGTTGCGCATGTCTATGAGAACGCTGTCGACCTTCTCTTGCTTCAGTTCGCCGAGAAGCTTGGCGACATCGCGGCTTGCGCTTTTATAGTCCTTGTCTCCTTTGCTCTTGGCTTCAAAATCCTCATAGAATACCGGCAGAGTAATCACCCCGATTTTACGCGCGGCGTCGCCTCCGCCCACGGACAGAACCGCCTTGCTGGCAGCCTGCTTTTCGAGACTGATTTTGTCACGCACGAGGTTGACTACGCGATGCGTGCCATCTGCCCCGGCGTCCGCCGGCAGGATGTCCAGGCGCACGACTGAGCCTTTTTTCCCTCGTATGAGTTGCACGACTTCATCAAGGCGCGTGCCCACCACTTCCTTTATCGCTCCATCCTTGCCTTGACCAACGCCGGTAATGCGGTCTCCGACTGCGAGCTTGCCGGACAACTGCGCCGGGCCGCCAGGCACGAGCTCACGGATCGTCGTATAGTCGTCGCGATCCTGCAGCACCGCACCGATACCAAACAGCGAAAGCTTCATCGCGATATTGAAGTCAGCCGAAGCGGCCGCGCCGAAATAGTCGGTATGCGGGTCGATCGACGTTGCGTAGGCGTCCATGAACGACTGAAAAACGTCGTCGCTTTTATACTTCTGAACGCGCTCGAGGGTGTTGGCATAACGCTTGTCGAGCGTTTCGCGAATAGCTGCGTCAGTTTTACCGCCTAGTTTCAACCGCAACCAGTCGCTTTTGACGCGCTTGCGCCAAAGGTCATTGCTCTCGGCTTCAGACTGCGGCCAAGGCTCTTTATCGCGCAGCACGGAATAATCTTCCTGCGCGCCGAAATCGAAGCCCTGCTTAAGCAAATTGCGCGCGTAGTTCATGCGGTCGACAACGCGCTGTTCATAGGCGTTGAAGATCGCAAACGGGATCTTCAAGTCCTGCCGTTCGATGGCATCGTCGATCTCGCTGCGGTCAGCCATGAACCTGTCGACGTCCGCCTGCAGAAAGAGTGCGCGGTCTGGATCAAGCGATTTGATGAACCGATCCATGATCCTGGCCGACAAGGCGTCGTCGAGTGCAACGGGCTTGTAGCTGAAGCGCGTGAGAACTTGGGCACTCAACTGAGCGGCTTGCGCCTGTTGCTTCAGCGGGGCCAAAACAGGCGATGCGACTTCTGCATATGCGGACTGAGCGATTGCAAGAAATGCACCAAGAAAAACGTAGTGTATGCGCATTCAGCGATGATCCAATTCTTAATACCTGTTGCCGATGTGTGATCTAGGTGAGGCAATTATGGTCTTTTGGCAACCAAAATGGATCATCCGCGGCAATTCTTGCCGTTCTGATTGGCAACAACGTTGGATGGCCGGTAGCTTTTCTTGCCGTCTTCGCGGCTTCTTCGCTCCTTTTCCGCCCTATCGAATCAACTGCGATCGAAATGGCTGGACATCAATGAACATGTCAGGCGGCGGCATCCGTCCGAAGCAATAGGGACGGATCCGGTCGTTCTGGCCAATGGCGATCAGGATCGAGACCCTAAGTTTGCAACGAGCGGTCCGAGACCTTCGGCAATCGTCAGGTGGACGATGATGGCGTCGCGAAGGTGCGTGTAGGCCAGGTCCGCCAGCATCGCGGTTTGCACCACCGCCACGACGTCGCCGGCCTCCGAGCCGATCATGGTGAAGCCACGGATGCGATCGTCATCGGCACTCACGAGAACCTTCATGAAGCCCATCTCGTCATCGCTTGTGAAGTCCTGACCTGCTGAAGAAGACTTAGAAGCGACGAAAATAGTACACCAAGACTTCGCTGGCGCCCGGCGTAGCGACCCTGTCCACTTCAGCCGCAAGCACAGCAAGCACGTATTCAATCCTCTGTTTCGGAGGATATCAAGCCAGCGGCTACGATTGCAGGCTACGGGATCGCTCGGAACAAGATCCCAGCGGAGTGGACGGCGAGATGCCGTGCTGATCGCCGATTTCAATTCGGCCCCATAGCGCAATGGTGCGGCCGCGGTTCTGAAATGTGTCACGCCTTTATGCTCTGTATCCAGGCCTCGCTGTCGACCCGATCGCAACGCCCGGCCAGCTCTGCCGCTTGGGGAACGGAATCGAGAGCCTGCCGCTATAAAAGGTGACCATAATACTCTTGTTTTTCCTTTGGTAAGCGGGTTATACCGCCCGCGCCCTTAAAATCCCCTTGTTGGGGACCAGAAGAACAGGAAGTTCTCATGAGCGTTTTGAAGTCCCTTACGGTTCCCGCTTTCGTCGCCGTATTCGGCCTGATCGCGACACCGGCACTGTCAGCGCCGACCGGGTATCCACTGACGCTGGACAATTGCGGTGCGAAGGTCACCATTCAAAAGGCTCCGCAGCGCGCAATCGGACTTGGCCAGAACAGCGCGGAGATCATGCTGCTTCTCGGCCTTGAGGATAAAATGGCCGGTACGGCATTCTGGCCGAGCAAGGTTCTGCCTCAGCTGGCCGAAGCCAATGCGAAGGTCAAGCTTCTGACTGTCGAGTTCCCCACATTCGAGTCGATCTTGGCGCAGAACCCGGATTTCGTTGCAGCAGCGCTGCCGAGCCTGATCGGAGCGACCAGCAAGGTCGCCAAGCGCGAGGACTTCGACAAAGTCGGCGTGCCGAGCTACGTTTCACCCAGCACCTGCCTCAGCACTGAAAAGGTCAAGAACGAGTATGGCAGCCGCGACCAGCTCTGGAATATGGACCTGCTCTACAAGGAGATCGACGAGCTCTCGCAGATTTTTGACGTCTCCGATCGCGGCCAGGCGCTGATCGCCGATTTCAAGAAGCGCGAGGCGGATTTGCGCGCCGGCGTCTCCAGGGACGGCAAGCAGCTTTCCTATGTTTTCTGGTTCTCCAGCCAGTCGCCTTCCGCCGACGCCTATGTCGGCGGCAAGAACGCTGCATCCGGCTTCATCGCCGATCTGCTCGGCGGCAGGAATGCCGTCACTGCGGAAGCCGAATGGCCGACGCTCGGTTGGGAAAGCATCATCGCCGTCAATCCAGATGTCATCGTCGTTGCCAATCTCGACCGAAATCGCTGGGAACTCGACAAGCCGGAGGCCAAGATCAACTTCCTGAACACCGACCCGGCCGTCAGCCAAATGCCAGCCGTCAAAAACAAGGCCATCGTCGTCATGGACGGTCAAGCCATGAACCCGACAATCCGCACGATCTATGGTGCGGAACAGGTGGCCGAACAGCTGAAGGCCCTTGGCCTGATCAAGTGACCGCCTCGAACCGCTCCCTCCGGCATGTTGCCGCTTTCGGCGTCATCCTGTTGGCCTCCCTCGTGGCGGTCGGCCTCGTCGTCGGCGTCAGTGTCGGGATTGGCGATCTGCCGATCCCGCTCGCCACGACGTTTGCCGCCGTCACCAACAGGCTGGGATGGACGGCGGTGGAACTCAACCGCATCTACGAAACTGTGATCTGGGACTATCGTCTCAGCCGCGCGCTCGTTGCGGCCTTCTGCGGCGCTGGGCTGGCCCTGTCGGGTGCAATTATGCAGTCGCTGCTGCGCAATCCGTTGGCAGAGCCTTATGTTCTCGGTATCTCCGCCGGCGCGTCCACCGGTGCGGTCGCCATCGTCATCCTCGGTGTCGGCGCAGGCGCGGTCTCGTTGTCGGCCGGGGCTTTTGCCGGCGCCTTCGCGGCCTTCTTCTTCGTAGCGCTACTGTCGAACGGCACACGCGGCGGCGCTGACCGGACAATTCTCGCCGGCGTCGCCGCTTCGCAGCTCTTCAATGCCGCCACATCCTACGTGGTCACGACGTCAGGCAACGCGCAACAGGCCCGTGACGTCATGTTCTGGCTGCTGGGCAGCTTCGGGGGAGTGCGGTGGCCGGAATTCATGCTGGTCTCGGTCATCGTCGGTTTCGGGCTTGTCGTCTGCCTGCTCTATGCCAGGGTCCTCGATGCCTTTGCCTTTGGTGATGAAGCGGCCGCATCTCTCGGTATCAACGTCATCAGGGTCCGCATCGTGCTGTTTGCGCTAACGGCAATGATGACGGCGACGATCGTCAGCATGGTCGGCTCGATCGGCTTCGTCGGTCTTGTCGTGCCGCATGCGGCACGCTTCGTCGTCGGGCCGCTGCATGTCCGGCTGCTTCCGGCCTGCGCCATCGTCGGTGCGATCTTCATGGTGCTCGCCGATATCGCATCGCGCGTCCTGATCCCGCAGCAGGTTCTGCCGATCGGCGTGGTCACGGCACTGGTCGGCGTCCCTTTCTTCTCCGTCATTCTCTATCGGTTCCAGCGCACATCATGAGCATCAAAACCGAAAACCTCGTCTGGAAAATTGGCAGGAAGACCATACTTGATGGCGTCTCCTTCGAAGCACCGTCAGGCAAGATGCTTGGCCTCCTCGGACCGAACGGCTCCGGCAAGACATCTCTCCTGCGGCTTCTGGCCGGCCTGAAGCAGCCGCATGCCGGCCAGATCACTCTCGATCGGAAGAACATCAGGACCATCGGACGCCGCACGATCGCGCAACGCGTCGCCTTCGTCGAACAGCACGCGACGACCAACGCCAATCTCAGGGTTATCGACGTTGTCAAGCTCGGACGCTTTCCGCATCGGTCGATGTTTTCCGGCTGGACACTCGCCGACGACCAGATTGTCGAGCAAGCACTCGATCGGGCGGGCATGACCGGCAAGCGAAACGAACGCTGGCAGAGCCTGTCTGGTGGGGAGAAGCAGCGCACCCATATCGCAAGAGCCCTGGCGCAGTCGCCGAAAGAACTGATCCTCGACGAACCGACCAACCATCTCGACATCCAGCATCAGATCGGGCTGATGCGGCTGGTTTCCGGTCTGCCGGTGACGAGCATCGTCGCAATGCACGACCTCAACCACGCGGCCATGTTCTGCGACGAATTGATCGTCATGCAGAGCGGCAGAATCGTCGCGGCCGGCATGCCGGAAGACGTGCTGACCCAGGAACTTCTGCGGGATGTGTTTTCGGTCGATGCGCGAGTGGAGACGTCGCCGCATCATCCAAGGCCGCACATCCACTACCTCCCTTAAGGACGCCATGCTGCGACGGTGGAGCGGATGCGGGATTCCCAAGAGAACGGTCAGGGAGGACCCAACATCGGTGAATCCAGGTGCGGTCGGTTCAGTTCGACCCTGAACCGGTATTGTTTCCCACAGACCCGCTCGATCACCGCACTCAAGATGCGGTTCTCCTCATCGCAGAGAATGTCGCGGATCGGGCGATCGGCTGTCAGTTTGCCACAAGTGTCGGCGCAGAGACGGGCAAGATCTTTTCAGCCAATCACGCGCCTCAATGCAACGCGGCCACCCATTGTGGCCAAACCGTAGACGCTCGGCGCCCACGCCAAAGCGGGCGGCTTGCGTTGCCGGTGGCAAGCAGAACTAGTTATTCGTGACGGTCCGCCACGACATCTCCATGGATCTGCCCGGAAGCACGATTTGACGCAATCCTGCGACCGTAAGAGGTTTCCTTGGATCTCTCTTTTCCGGTTGCGCGCTTGAGATTTGCGCCGCTCTCTGAATCGAAGAGATGGAGGCGCTGAGGCTGGACAATCAGTGCCAGAGAGGAATGATCCTCGATTTCTACGTGATCCGGCAGATGCGCGATCGTTGCAGTCTCGCTTCCTTCCAATCTTCCGTAGGCATAAGTATCCGTGCCAATGCTTTCCGCGTAATCGACGTTTAGACGGACGGTGACGCTGCTTGCCGCCGCACCCTTGGCAAGTTCAAAATGGTTCGGCCGCACGCCGAGGATAACGGTCTGGCCGGCCGCCGTGGCTGCGCCTTCGATCGGCAGATATACCGGCCCGAAGCCCGGCACCTCCAGCGCGACGCCACCCGGCCCGGAGGAAAGCACACTGCCCTCAAAAAAGTTCATCTGCGGCGAGCCAATGAAGCCCGCGACGAATCTATTGGCCGGCGTCTCGAATAGTTCCAATGGCGTGCCGACCTGTTCGATGCGGCCTGCATTGAGGACGACAATACGATCTGCCATCGTCATTGCTTCGACTTGATCATGCGTCACATAGACCATGGTCGCGCCCAGCCTTTTATGCAGGCGGCTGATCTCGCCGCGTGTCTGCACGCGCAGTGCGGCGTCCAGGTTGGATAGCGGCTCATCGAACAGAAACAGCTTGGGGTTCCTGACAATCGCCCGACCGATTGCCACACGTTGCCGCTGGCCACCTGAGAGCTGCTTCGGCCGTCGGTCGAGGAGAGGCTCGATCGCAAGCATTCGTGCCGCCTCCATCACGCGCTGATCGATTTCGGCTCTACTCATTTTGAGGTTTTCGAGGCCAAAGGAAAGATTTTGGGCAACGGTCATATGGGGATACAGCGCGTAGGACTGAAATACCATCGCGATCCCGCGATCCCCAGGGGGTGCCGTCGTCACATCATTGTCGCCAATGATAATCTGGCCGGCGCTTACGCTTTCAAGGCCTGCGACGAGGCGAAGCAATGTCGACTTGCCACAGCCGGAAGGGCCGACCAGCACAACGAATTCCCCCTCGCCTACGTCGAGATCGACGCCATGAAGAATCGCATGATGGCCGAAGCTCTTCTTGACATCGTTCAACTTGAGACCGGCCATGAATCCATTCCTTTGACGCTATATCTGGAGGCGCACGGGCACGCCGATCTGTCGGTTGCCGTCCTTTAGTTGGCTTCAGTTTGCGTGGAACTAATTAGTTCGTCAAGATGACGAACGTAAATTTCTATGTCAACGAGATCTGCTTGACAGTCAGAGCGGCGGTGGCGGAAGGCGCCGTTGCTCCGGCAAGGTCTGGGGAGAGAAAAGCAGATTGTGGACATGGTTGAGGCCAATCGCAAGCGCGCCTAGCAGCGTTGCGCGCCCACCAAGAACACTGGCCTTCACATCGATGGCACGACGGCTTGCCTTCGCAATACCTTGCCGGACACGTTCTGTAATCAGCGGGTGGCGACCGATACTGCCGCCGAGGACGACTGTCTTCGGATCGACGATCGCATTGACGGAAACGACAAGGAGCGCGGCGATATCAGATACTTTGCCGATCACCTCGACAGCAATCGGGTCGCTGTTTTCGGCGAGTGCCAAGATGTCCCGGACTGACGTATCCTTGGCGCCTCCTGAGTGAGCATAGAGCTCGCTGATTCCACGGGCCGCAATCGCGCATTCCAAGGCGCCGCGTTCAAGGCTGTCCTCGGCATAGGGGTCCGCGCCGAACGGGATATAAGAGATTTCACCGGCGGCTCCGCTTGCGCCGCGCATCAGCTTGCCATCCTGCAGCACGCCCAGTCCGATACCCGTCCCCAGCGATATGAAAGCGACGGTATCGATCGCGGTCGCGCATCCCTGCCAGGACTCGCCAATAACCGCTGCATTAACGTCGTTTTCAAGCACGACGGGACAGCCAAGCCTGTCACTCAGCGTCCTGCCGATGTCGATGCCCTCAATATCGGTCAGATTTGGCGCCATGGAGAGCGCGCCGGTAACAGGATCAACCACGCCGGGTGTCGCTATTGCCGTCACGAGGACACGGTCCYTGGCGATACCCATATCCGCAAGCATTTTCGAAAGCATCGCTTGAACCTGATCGAGCAAGTGATAGCCACCGCGGCGGTCCGAGGGATAGTCCATTTCACCAACGACATTTCCCACAATATTGCCGAGAACGATGCGCGTCGTCGTGGCGCCCATGTCGACACCGATGGCGTAGCCGGCGTCGCCATTGACCTCATAGGTAATGGCGGTGCGGCCAATGCGGCCGCTGGTGACCCCTTTTTCTCGAACCCACCCACCCTCTTCCAGGGTCCGAATGACCTCGGACATCGTCTGCTTGGAAAGGCCGGTAATCTTGGAAAGCTCTGCACGCGAAGTGGGGCCGGCGTGAAGCAGAACATCCATGACAGCGCGAACGGAGATCTGCCGCAATACGGGAGGCGCGTTTTCGGTTAATGCCATATTCGAGCTATCTCGCCAGATCCGTCTTCATCGTTGCACCGGTGCTTGCTTTTTCCATGAAAGCCCGCCGATTTCAAACGGCTTGTTGACAGTTCACAGGAGCGGCAATAATAAATTCGTCAACCTGCCGAACAAATATCGCAAAGGATTGGGTTTGTCAAATATTTCAACCATTGCGTCAGCTTTGCGACAGCCCGATCGCATCTATCGAGCAGATGGAGCGGGCGCATCTCAAGGTCTCGTCGCGGGCGTCGACCTGGGCGGTACAAAGATCCTTGTGGGCCTTGCCGATCTTCAGGGGCGCATCCTGGCAAAGGTCGAAGAGCCGACCGAACACGGTGCGGGCGCACCCGTACTGCAGCAAATTCCACGGATGATTTTGTCGCTGCTGCAGCGGCATCGGGATCTCGGGCCTTTGCACAGGGCTGTCGTCGGCGTGCCAAGCGCCGTATCGCCCACCACTGGGCTCGCATCGCTTTCCCCTCATTTGGCAATTCCAGCCGATCAGCCACTTGCCGTGTTACTCGCAAAAGCCCTGCCCTGCCGCGTCGTGGTAGATAACGACGTAAACCTCGCAGCTTACGCAGAAGCTACACTTGGCAAGGGGCGAGATCGGCACTCCCTCGCATTCGTGGCTTTCGGAACCGGTGTCGGCATGGGCTTGGTTGTCGGCGGAACGCTTTTCCGTGGCCAGCATGGGCGGGCAGGTGAGCTTGGCTTGCTGCCGCTGGGCGCTGACCCCCATCAGGCCGCATCTCAAGCCCGCGCCGGCCTCTTTGAGGACCAGGTCGATTCACCTGCAGTGCGAAGCCTTTATGGCGACGGCACCCTGCCGGTCAGCGAGATCTTCGCGCGTGCTTCGGCCGGGGATGAGCAAGCGGCCGCTGTTATCGAGACGCTCGCGAAATCGGCTTCGGTTGGCATCGCCTCCGTGCAAGCGCTCCTTGATCCCGACCTGATCGTGCTGGGAGGCGGCATTGGCTCGCGCCCCGAATTTGTCGATGCCGTGGCACGGCATGTGTCTGTATTGCTGCCGTTTGCGACGCCGATAGAGGCAACTGGGATCGGCCCGGAAGCCGGCATGCTGGGCGCGCTCATGCTCGGCCTGAGCGACCTTGCACCCATCGAGAATATAGCGCCACAGGAGGCCGTACAATGAGCACACCGCAAGCGAAACCAGAAGTTCTGACACCGCTCGCTGATGGACAGCTTCGTTCCACGACACCCTTGCTCATTCCTTTCATGGCTCCGCGCCTGCAGGGCGATTGCCACCCGGAAGGCAAGATCGAGCTATCATTGTGGGGCGCCGGCAAGCTTGCAAATCTGACTTTCAAGGGTTGGAGTGCTCCGTTCATCTATGCCCCGAACCGCGTGGAAGCGCATGGCGGGGGACTCTATGTGGCGCAATCGGCGCCAGCGCTCTTCTTGAAGGGCGCAACGCTGCGGACCTTTATTCCCGCCCGCCGTTGCGCCTGGTGGGGCAGCGAGGCAAAGCGTGAGCCGGTGGAGCGGCAGGACAGCCGCCGCATTGCCCGTACCGGCTGGGGTGTCGTTATCGCCGAGCAGAGGTCAGATGGGATATTCGTCGCCGCGGGCGCAACGATCGAGGAAGCACAGGCAGCTCTTGATCTCGACCAGGCGCAACTGATGGCCGAGGCGAACGCCTATGTAGAGCGCTGTGATGCAATGCCGGAAGCGGATCCCTTGATGCGCAGCATGATCTCTCAGAGCCTGCATGCCGCGCTTTCCAGCATACGGCAGGACGAGCGTGGCGCCTTTGCCGGCCTTGCGGCCGGCCAGGCCTATAGCGCGCCGGCCCGTACCTACTATCGTGACGGCTATTGGACGCTCCAGGCTCTCCTCGACCGGGAGCCCGAGGCAGTCCGCGCGCAGATAGACCTTCTCGCACGGGGCGTGCAGCAAAACGGAGAAGCACCGAGCGGCGTCATCCTGACAGGACCCGGACAGGCCGAGGAATGGGAAAGCGTGCGGCGGACGCATCCAAGGATCAAGGAGGAGCACCTTCGGCCTGGCGACTGGTGGAGCGATCACTTCGACAGCCCGCTCTTCTTTATCCTGACGATCGGCGACTACGTCAGGACAACCGGTGACAGCTCTCCCCTTTCCCAATACTGGGACAAGGTAGTGGCGATCTTCAATCGGTATTGCAGCTTCGACGAAGCAGGAAACGGCTTGCCGATGAAGCCCCGGCACGATCGCGACTGGGCCGACAACGTTTACCGTCATGGCTACGTTGCCTATGACCTCGGCTTGTGGATCGGAGCGCTCGACGTCATCGCGCAGCATGGCGGCTTGGTTGAGCCATCGGTCGCCTCCGAGGCGGCCGCCGTGGCGAAAAATGCGCGCGCTTCGCTGGATGCGGCGCTGCTGCAACCGAGCGGCACCTACGCTGACTACGGAACCAAGGCGGATTTCGTCGAAGATCACCTGACGCTGGATAGCCTCACGCTCCTTCGCTTTCAGGCGGTCGCCCCGGAGAGGGCAAGAGCGGTGCTCGCCCGGATGCAGGAGACCCTGGAAAGCCGCAACAACAGCGAGCAGCCCTATGGCGATTGGGGAGTGCTTTGCGCCTTTCCGCCCTTCAAGCGCCCAAAGGACACACGCGAAAAATCCTACTTCGCCTACCGCTACCACAATGGTTCGGACTGGCCTTACCTGTCGGGCCTCTACGCGGAGCAGCGCCTCGCTTATGGGCTGGGCGACGCGGACTACCCGCTATTGCGCTGGTGGAAGACCTGCCTCGAGAACGGCTGGATGGGAGCGGTTGAATACTTCTCGCCACCTTGGGGACGCGGTTCGCTGCTTCAGGGTTGGAGCAGTATGCCGGCCTTCGCCGCTCTTGCCTATAAGGACAAGCTGGGGGCGACGATCTGCTGAACTCCCATCGACCGCCATCATGCGGCCTCCTTTTGTCACCTGCAGAATTGTCGATGCAAAAAAGCCGCCTCAAAGGCGGCTTTTTCAGTTCAATCCAGGGCCCTGCCCTATTCCTTCGTCGCGCCTGCCATCAAACCGTTCATCAACATACGTTGCAGAGCGGCGAACATTACAAGGACCGGCAGCACGGAAAGCACCGACATGGACAAAAGCCGTGGCCAGTTGATGCCAAAGCGCCCTACAGTATTTGCAAGCGCGACCTGGACAGTCCATTTATCCTGATCGCTGATGATCAGAAACGGCCAGAGATAGTCGTTCCAGCGCCATACGAGATTGAAGGCCAGCAGTGTACCGATCGCCGGTATGGCAAGCGGCACGATGATCCGCCAGAGAATGCGCCATTCCGGCGTCCCGTCGAGGCGTGCTGCCTCAAGAAGGCTGTCGGGAATGTTGGTGATGTATTGCCGCATCAGGAAGACACCGGTGGGCGTCGCTGCCGGCGCGATGATGATACCTGCGAGCGTATCGAGAAGATGGAGATCGCGCAGGACCAGAAAGACGGGGATCATGACGATCTGCAGCGGCACCATGAGCGACGACATGATGAGCAGGAAGAAGAGCGTATCGCCCTTGAACCTGAATTTCGCCAGGGCATAACCGGCCATGACGCTGATCGTGACGGAAAGAAGCGCCGAGAGTACGGATACGATGGCCGAGTTACGGAAGAAGATCAGGAACTTCGCGCGCGATACGGTATCAATGAAGTTCTGAAGCGTCGGCTGCACCGGAAAAATGGACGGCGGCCACTGGAAAATCTCCTGCTGTGATTTCAGCGACGAGAGAAAGAGCCATACCGGCGGCATAAGAAAGACAAAGAGGGTCAGTGCGACGAAGGCCAGGCGCCAGGGAGAGTAGATCCGCGTCATTTTTCACCCCGCGACATACGCAGCTGGAAGACGGTCAGAAGCAGGAGGATGATGAACAGAACCGTCGATTGAGCGGCAGCGACGCCGGCCTGCATCGGCTGCTGGAACGCTGTGTCATAAATCGTCTGAATAAGGTAAACCGTCGCCTTGCCTGGACCGCCGCCGGTCAAGGACACGACGAGTTCGTAGACTTTGAAGGCCTCGATCGAGGACAGGACCAGAACGACCGCCATCGTGGGCTTGAGGAGCGGTAAGGTGATATGGGTGAATTGCCGCCACTTGCTGGTGCCGTCGATTGACGCGGCCTCGTAGTAGTCAGTGGAAATTGCGGTCAGGCCTGCGATGAAAATCATCATGTTGAAGCCGGCTTGCGCCCATACCCAGGCAATGACCATCGCCACTTGAGCCATCGTGTCCTGTTCCAGCCATGGGATCGGAGCGATGCCAATCAGCGAAAGCAGGTAATTGACGAGGCCATTATTGAGGCCGAAGAGCCACCTCCAGGCAACGCCGATAATCAGCAGGCTGATCATCGACGGAAAGAAGACGACGGTGCGCACGACGGCAAACAGTTTGGTCTGTGGCGCCAGCAAAAGAGCCAGTGCCAACGACACGGCGATGTTCAGCGGAACCGCGATAACAACGAAGAGGACCGTCTTAAGCAGCGAATTCTGGAAATCGGCATTGCTCAGGAGGCCAATGAAGTTTTCCAGACCGACATACTGAGGCAGGGTGTTTGGCACCTGCGGAACGACCACCACACCGCGCTTGAAAAAGGCCATGAGCAGGCCCTGGACCAGCGGATAGAGCGTAAAAGTGATGAGCAGCGCCATCGTCGGCAGCATGAGCAAATAAGGCCAACCGAGGTTTGCCAAGCCGACCCGACGGCCCTTCGGCACTGGGTGGGGACCCAGCGCCGAACTGCCTTTTTCGATTATGACCGCAGTCACTTGCTAGCCTCAAGTGAGGCGTCGGCCGCCTTCTTGATCTGTGAAATGGCCTCCGCCGAGGAGATCTGTCCGGCGACGGCCTGGGTGACAGCCGTCTTTACGGTGCCCCAGACCGCTTGCATCTGTGGCCAAGCCTGGTCGGTCGCCGCATAAGCCGGGCTGGCGTTCAGCTCGTTCTGCATTGCCTTGATCGCTTCGGTCGCTGCCGGATTGTCGTATTTGACAGCCGGTGCTTTCAGATTTGCTGGTATCATGCCGAAGGTCTTGGCGTACTGCGCCTGAATTTCAGGAGAGGTGATCCACTTTATGAATTCAAGAGCTTCCGGAAGATGCTGGCTAGTATTGAAGGCGACGATATAGTCACCGCCATAGATCGACGAGGCCACGGTGCCGCGCGGTGTCGGCCCTGCCTGCCATGCAAAATGTGCATTCTCCGCCAATCCGGCGATCTGCCAGCTTCCCGACATATAGGCTACAGCCTGACCGGCGGTGAAAAGCTCCTTCGGGTTGTCCGAGCTTGCACCGGACCACAGGCCGGGCGGCATGGCAGCCTTGGTGATGTCGACGAACTTGTCGAGCGCGGTCGTCCACGCCGCCTCGTCCATAATGACCTTTACAGGCTCTTTCTCGCTGTAGATGTGGTTGCCGTATTGATACTCGTGAACGATCCAGCGGCTTGCCGAAACGTCCCAAACCAGCGGATAGCGGGTGCCGGACTTTTCGGCGACTTCCTTGATCTTCGGAACGAATTCATCCCAGGTCCAGCCGGTCGCCTCATCCGGAATAGCAACGCCGGCCTTCTTGAAGGCATCGGCGTTCAGAAAGATGCCGGTCGAGGTCACTCGGAGCGGTGCGGCGATGACCTTGTCGCCGAGTCTGGCACCATCCCCCCAGCCCTTGACGAAATCATTGATCCATTCGGGGCCGATCTCTTTGTTGAGATCGACGAGGAACGGACGAATGACCGGCTCCATTGAAGACGTGAGCGATAAATCCGGCATAATGCCGGAGGCCGCATACTGCTGGAATTTCTGAACCATGCCGTCATACGGCGTGATTTCAAGGTCGAAGGTCGTGTCTGGATGCTGTTTCGTGTACTGATCGAGCAGGGCGCGTGTGTTCGCCTCTTCCTGATCGTTGTCCACGTACCAGACGAGCTTTAGCTCTGATGCCGCCGCAAGCGAAATCGTCATCGCCATGGCAGTCGCAGTCATCATCAATGTCTTGAGCGGTTTCATATGGTTCCCCTTTTGGCTCCTCATTCCTAGAAACTCTGCAAACGATCGATCTGTATCCACTCCCTTCAGATCATTCTTTTGTTCGTAACCATGACGAATTAAATACGAGTTTTCGGCGGTGTCAATACAACAACATCGAGCGCGCCCATTTAGTTCGTCCTGTTGACGAATAAATTGCRACAGCTTAGTTGTTCCGAAAGCGAGAGGAGACCCAATGGATATTTCCGTCGAAGCAAATGGCGCTGATCTGCAGCAACTCATCGACAGGCTGACCGCCGTCGGTGGGGGAACTCTTCTGTTGCGAAGCGGGCGGCACCTCACGGGACCAATCCGTCTTGGCAGCGGCATAACCCTGTCGTTTGAGGTGGGCGCGACACTCGAGTTCATTGCCGACTACGAGCTTTACGCCGAAAATTCAGTGAGTGTGATCGCCGAGGGATCGGACCGTGCCTACATTGTGGCGCATGGCGCCCATGATGTCGCGATATTGGGCAACGGTACGATCGTTGCCTCAGGTGGCGCTTTCAACACCGGCTTCGATGAGACAGTCGGCACCTACACGCCGAGCGAAAAGCGCCCGAGGGTTCTGGTGCTCGAAGACTGCAGCAATGTCAGGCTCGAAGGCTTCGTCATCGAGGATTCCCCGATGTGGACGGTCCACCTCGTCCGCTGCCGCGATGTGATCGTCAACAGCATGAAGGTGTTCAACAATCGACAGCTCCCGAATACGGATGGGATTGTCATAGATAGCTGCGTGAACGTTGCCGTGAGTCAGGTCGTCATCAACACGGCTGATGACGGCATCTGCCTCAAGACCAGTCGGAGCGAAAAGGGCATCGGACGCTGCGAGAAGATCAGTGTCTCGGATTGCGTTGTCGAGAGCAACAGTTGCGCATTGAAGATCGGCACGGAAAGTTTCGGCGACATCCGCGACGTTCGTTTCGTTCATTGCAGAATCCAGGATTCGAACCGCGGCCTCGGCATTTTTTCGCGTGATGGCGGAACGATCGATAGCATTGTCTTCTCGGATATAGAGATTGACTGCCACGAAACCCCCGATGGTTTCTGGGGCTCGGGTGAGCCGCTGACGATTACGCAACTCGATCGCCGGCCCGAACTGCCGGCTGGGGCCGTCAGCAATGTGCGCGTTGAGAACGTCAGAGGCCGCTGCCACGGCCCCATCAATCTCTTCGCAGAGGCAAGTGGCGGGATTGCAGGGATCACCCTATGCAATATTCAATTGACGATGCAGGAAGGCCCGCTGGGAACTGCCCAGCAATATGACCTGCGTCCCACCAGCATCGACCTCTCCCCGCCCAAGGACGTCGAGGGGCGCGGCAATGCCTGGCTCCGAGGGACAGACGGAAAGATCATCGGCCTGGTCGACTACCCGGGAGGCATGCCGGGGTTCTTTGCGCACAATGTGTCCGGCTTGGTTATCGAGAACGTGGCGACGAATAGACCGGTCCCTCTTCCTCGGGGCTGGAATGCGCACGAGCGCGTCATCCTTGGCGGTGACGCGTGAGGCAGAACGCCTGATATCGCGCCGGATGTGTGGCGAGGGAGACAACTGTGAATATAGTTCAGTTAGCTGCAACCGGCTTCCTCGCAGGGGTCGTCGCCTTGACCGGAGCCCCTCCCGCCGAAGCCGCCACCGCCCGCGTGAGTGCGGCCACTCAGGTGCGATCGGGACCCGGCACCTCCTATCGTGCGGTCGGCCAGGTGCGCAAAGGAGACAGGGTGAACGTAACCCGCTGCTCGTCGGCGCGCAGGCGGTGCCACATACAATCACGGCATTCGCGCAACGGCTGGGTCAACTCCCGGTTCCTCGATCGCGTTTCGGGTATCCCCGGCGGAGGGCGCGGCAGCGTATGCTTCCATGGCGCCCGCGGATATGTCTGCCTGGGTCGATAGCGATCCGACGACACAACACGTGTTTCAGCTCGAAAGCCTGTCGTTGGCAGTTTGGTGTCGCGACCCAACGGGTCGCATACCCGCCGGCTTGGGCCGCTTGACCTTCTGTTCTTCCTTCATTTCTCTTTGAATGTTTCGCAACCTTGTCCGCTTTGAGTTGCCGCAAGGGCGGCGAGCAGCGATTTCCAGTTTGCATCATGCTTCGAAACGTTGTCGTCTCGAGCCCAAACCTTGACCCTCTCGGCCGCGACCTCGTCCTGGTATGCCTCTGTTATTTCGTTGTGTAGCGTCAGAACGAGCGTTTCTACGTCCTTAGCAGAGAGGACGCTGGTTTCTGACTGGTTGGACGGATTGGCGAACGATAGCGAATTGGGAAGAAGCCAGTGCGTCCCGATCCCCCCGTCCCGGAAAACAGGTGGCATGGCGATCTCGTGTATGTTGGCCTCGGACTGATGGTCGCAATACAGTTTCTCGATTGCCGAGCGGAGTTCCGTCTCGAGACCCAGGCCCAGTTGGCCGCCGGCGCCGAGAACCGAACCAAACCCGAAGCTCTCGCTGTAGCGACCGGCCGAAGCCGAAACATCGGCGATGACGACATGCAAGGGCGGCAATGTCTGCGATGGCTGCAGGGAGGTTTGAAGCGCGCCTCGGATGGCATAGTAGAGTGTCATGGCGCCGCGGTTCTCGACGGCTCCACCATCAGTAACCCAATATCGGGTTTGCGGTTGGCCCGGAGCTTCAACATCGATTGCAGCGTCCGGAAACACCGGCGGAAAGTTGGCACTCAATGCCGCCGCACGCGCGATCGATATATCAGCATTGTCGAGCGTAACGATCTGCATGCGCAGTGAACCATCCGATACCAACGATGCAGGCGCTGCAAGATTGGTCAGCACCAGCCGGCCACCCGCCCCGGCCGCATCGAGAAAGTCTCGGCATGCCGTTGCTCCCCTGGCGAGGGACAGTCCCACCCCCTCCTTGCACGGACGGCGCGGGTCGGGAAAAGATCCGACGATCGCCGTATTGAGCMTGAGGCCGAAAGACGGCTCCTCCATCGTCGCCGCCCCCATATGGCAGACGAAGGATTCAGCGAGAATGGCACCCAGTCGCGACCGTGCAGGCATCCAGCCTTGGACACTTTGGTCCGGCATCTTGGCTTCATCGCAGGTCGACTGAGCCCAGTGCCAGCGTCCAAGGGCGATGCGCATATCGCTTGCGCCGTCGATGGCATATTCGATGAAAGGCAACGCCATGGCCTGCGAAAAATCGTTCCAAGCGTCCTTGTCCATGTTTGCAAGCGGTCGCCGCAGTTCCTGCTCGTGGAGCGCAAAATAGCCAAGCGCAGCACTGCCACCTGACACGCCGCTGACCAGCACGACGTTGCAGATCTGGTCGTGCTCGGCAAGGCCGCGCAGAAGCGAGGCGGTATAGATCGCCGCACGCGTGCCGCCGCCGGAAGCGACAAGGGCAATTCTCGGCGTGGTGGGCAAGAGCGGATTGCAGCTGCCGTTCGGTTGGCCGCTTTCAAACAACAGAGCTGCCGGCTGCTTGCTTACGTGCCTGTCGGAGCGGATCGCCAGTTCCGCAGGCTGCACCGCCCGTTTGAAGGTGAAGTAAAGGGGGCCACCCAGAAGACCATAAGCCAGGGCGCCGACAAGCACGGGATAGACGAGCGTCGACCGCTGGAAATTGCGCAGGCTCGCCAGCAGATCGCCGGCCGGGGCCTGATCCGCGGGCAGACGTTCCAGCTGGGTGCGAAATTGCGTGAGAACTTCCGCAGGCGTCATGAACTGAATCGCCCTGTTGGATGTGGCTTTCGTCTGCTTCTCGTACCGATCCTCATAGAGGCCTTCGATCTTCAGTCGTCCGGCGCCATGCAGCGCGATTTTGCGACCACGGTTCCGCACCGTGCTCAGGGTCTCGGGCCCTTCATAGTCATAGTCGATCTCGACCGGGGTAATGGCGCGCCAGTCCTTGTCCATCAGGCGGATGACCCGGCGCGCAACGAAGTGGTCGCACCAGAAGGCGTAATACCAGGCAAGCGCATAGGCGAGCGCGATATAGCGCATGATCGTCGTGTTACCGTAGCCTCCAGAGCCGGCGTTGAAGAGATAGGTGATGTAGTGAACGTCCGCGAGGCGAAGGACCGCGACGATGATGACCAGGACGCTGATGGCCCGTTGCGGACCTATGAAGAAAAGGCGCCCGATGGTCAGCAGGATCTCCATCAATCGCTCGAAGAGGATGCCCAGAAAAATCGCGAACCAGCAGGCAATCGCCGTCAGGAAGAAGGCGTACCAGAGATAATGGTCCGGCACGAACAATGTCAGCAGTGATCCAGGCAGAAGGATCTCGATGGGATAGCGGATTGGAGCAATGGTGAAGGCTGATGCCAGAGCGGCAAGCGGACCACGTCCCATGAAATCGTAACGGTTCTTCGGCAGGAAAAGCTCCACCCTTGCAAGACTGTCAGCGAGACCACCTCCCGCGTTGGCGCGGAATAAGGTCAACGAGATCAACCAGGCAATGCTCAGGGCAATGATCAGCGCAAAGGCAATCGCGACACCGATATGCAGGCGCGGCCGCACCGTCATCGTGCCATAGGCCTCCGGATGCGAACTGACAATGACGAGTACGGCCACTGTGACAAGGATGACGAGCTGCCCGGCAAGCAGATACTGGTTAAACACCGGATGTCGGGCGCAAGCCAGATTCAATGCAAAGAGAGACAGGAAGCCGATGGCAAGCAGCCCGAGATTGCCCCAACGCATCTCGATCGTCGGACCAAGCGCCATCGCGAGCACAAGAACGCCGGCAAGTACGGGAACGAACCAGGCATAGCCGTCCGGCGCCAGCCATCGCCAGGCGAGGCGGCGCCCCGCTGGCAACGGCTGATTGAGCCAGGCATCGAACCGTCGCCACAAGCGAACGAAAGCCCTCACTCGTTCGCCCAGCCAGTTGTATGCACTGGATTCCGGCTTGCTCTCTTGTTCATCCATCGGCGTGGTTCCAGTCACGAATATCGCTCGGAGAGAATGACATCGGCCGCCTTCTCGGCGATCATGTAGACGGCCGTGGCCAGAAAATAGCCGGGGATCCGCGGGAAGACGGAAGCATCGACCACGCGCAGGCCTTCGACGCCGTGCACCCTGAATCTGCTGTCGATCACGCCCCCTTTGTCGCGGGGGCCGATGGCGCAGGTGCCGCAGGCATGATGGCCCCAGGCGTTTTCTGCGACATAGCTGCGAAGCGCCTCGTCACTCTCGTGCTGCCGGCCAGGCTCTTCTTCGCTTGCGATGAGATCGTCCATCGCATCGTTGACCTTCCTGACAAAGCGGATGGCATGGACGACGGCATCGAGGTCGAGGTCGTAATTGCCGGTTCCCTCGAAGAAGGAATGAAATACGACAGCAGGCAGGGCCGCGGGATCGGCACTTCTCAGCCGCACCGTTCCGCCCTGATTTTCGGTATAGGCCTTGAGGATCGCCCAGGTCATGTAATCCGACTTCCGGATGCGCTCGGAATAGTCAGGATAATAGCCGCGGAAATCGGCAAGCAGCGAGAAGCAATGCAGGTCCGGTGCGCTCAGCGTGTCGCGGGATTTCAGTGTCAGGGAAAACATGACGCCGTTGCTCGTATAGTTGCCGATACGAAATCTGCGCCACCGTCGGTAATGGGCGTCGCGGGTCGTATAGGTGACGCCCTTCAGCGCCGACCAGGGCTTGTTCACCCGGCTGACAACGCCGACTTCGTAACGGTCCTGCAGGTTTCGCCCGACACCCGGAAGCGCCTCGACGACGGAAATCTTGTGTTCGTTGAGATGGCCGGGATCGCCGATGCCAGAGAGCATCAGAAGTTGGGGCGAGGCAAAGGCGCCGCCTGACAGGATGATCTCGCGGCCGGCCCGAAGGACCTCCTCGCGCCCGTCCCCATCAACGCAGCGAATTGCCACCGCCCGCTTGCCGTCAAATTCGATGCGCGTGACCGTGGTGTTCAGGCGGAGTGTCAGGCGGTCGGGGTGTCGCTTCATCACATCGAGCAGCCGCTCGCGCGGCCCGTGCCTTGTGTGGCGGCGCGTTGCAAGCGGGGTGACGCGCACGCCACAGGCGCCGACGTTCCAGTTCCGGTTATCGTTCGGGTCGATCTCGGTCGTCTCCCAATCGGACCCCCGCTTGCCGAAGGCATCGGCGGCCGCACCGACGCAGCGCAAGAGCGCCCGCCACAGCGGCCAGTCGCGCAAGGCCCGCAGCGGCAGCGCTCGTTCCGTCGTCATCCACCCCCACCATCCGTGGCCCGTCGGGTTGAGACCCGTTGCGGCGGCAAGCCATCGCCACAGGAAGAAGCGGTATCGGCAGCGCTCGATACGCTCGAAATAACCCTGCATATGCGAGGCCTTCCAGCTTTCGTCGCCGGTGATCGCAAAGATGTGGTTCCAGTCGCAATGATTGGGCCGGACGATGATCATCGCATGATGGGCAGTGCAGCCGCCGAGCCCGCGCACACGCGGATAAAGCACGCCGTCCTTTTCCTTGGAGTAGCGCCAGTCGCGCTCCTGCATCTCCTGATTTTCGTAGTGGCGCACCCAATGGTTCTCAGCCATGCCGGGATGTTCCGAGGCAAAGGCATGAAAGGCCGGCACGCGACAGGCATCGGCAAGCGGCATGTCGGAGCTGTCGTCCGTCTTCGCCAGAGGATCGCCGCCGGCTTCGATGACGAGCACCGACCGGCCCTCTTCGGCAAGCCGTGCAGCGAGGACGGCACCGCCTGCCCCGCTGCCGATGACGATATAATCTTGGGTCGGCCGGCCGGACATCGTCAGAACTGCTTCAGATAGGAGATCAGAGCATTCTTGTCCGGCTGCGGCAGATCGGCGCCGAATGCATGCCCGCCATTGACCACATAGTCARGGCATTTGCTCAAGCCCACCAGGCGGTCGATGAGCTTGGTGTCGCGCACCACCTTCTCGGCATTGGCGAGCACGGCGGGATCGGCAAGCTCCTCCGGCGTGCATTGCCCGCCGAGCTCGGCGAAGGCGCCGATCAGCGCCGGACCGTTAGCGATCAGACGCTTGTAATTGGCAAACTTGTCCTCCTCGTCATTGTCCGGCAGCAGCTCGGTATTGGTCAGCGCATTGACCGGGAAGCCGGCCGGGAACGGGCCGATGGTTATCGAACCGTCCTTCTTGAAGGCCCAGCCGGCGACCTTGTTCAGCACGCCGGTGAAGGGCCGCACCTTGTCGGGCACGAAGCCCGCCGGCACGATGAGGCAGGAGGGAGCGCTGGTGCGGTAGATATAGCCCGGCACCGGCGCTTCAGTCACCTTGTCCATGCGGCGCGTCTGCGGCGAAAGCATCTGGCGGATCGACCGGTCGAAGACCCCCAGCCTGTTTTCGACGCAGGGCAGATAGGGATCGCCGGCATCCGCCGCCGGGCAGGCGGTGCCGCGACCGGTGCCGTAGCCGCCGGCATGGTCCTGATTATAGTAGTCGGTGCCGTAATAGCTGTCCTCGTGGCCGACCGAATTGTTGAGCAGGAAGGGTGCGGTCGACCAGAGGCTGACCAGCGAGGGCGGCCTCAGATAGCCGCGCCCGTTGCCAGCCGCCTGCAGCGGCGTTGCCGCGCCCGAAACCGGATGATTGACCGTAACCTCATGCGGCGGCGGCAGCGACTTGTAGGTGGAGGAGGTGAAATTATCCCAGATATCACCCGAAAGTCCGTTGGTCGCGATCGCACTGCAGGCATTGGTGCGCACGACATCCATCGGCACGCGCCGTTCGGTCGAGAGGTAATTGCCGTCGAGGAAATCCTTTCCGTCCGCATCCTTTTCGGTGACGAGCTTGACCATGCCGCGCTTGAAGGCATCCGACTGCGCCCAAGCCCAATAGCGGTCCCAGCATTCGCGATAATGCGGGCCGGATCCGCCGCTGGCACATATGCCCTGATCGACGCCGAGGTCGGGCGTCGGCACCGGCTGCTTGCTCGAATGGCAGGCTGCGCAATTTTCGGCAAAGACGATCTTCCCGCGCTCGACCTCGGCCGGATCACGCGCTTCGAGCACTTTTTCTCCGACCGGCGTGTCCTTCAGGTGATCGGCTCGGGCGGCGACCAGGAAGAATATCGCCATATCAGGCGTCATTGCTTCGGTCGCCTGCCAGTAGACCGAGTTCTTCTGGGCGTCGGCGATGCGGATCGGCGAGATCTTCTGCCCGCCGAGGAAGGGGCGAAAATGCAGGAGCCATTCTTCGCTGAAGAGGCCGATATTGAGATAGACGCGATTGAGGGCGCCGAGCGTGCCGACGGAATCGGCACCGTCCTTCAGGACGCGCATCGAGGCGACGGTGCCCGTTGCCTTGTCGTAGAGGGAACCGAAGGCTGCGGTTTGCGGATAGTCTTGCGCCTGCTTGTTGTCCTTCTCGTCTCCCTTGATGATTTCCTTGCCCGTCTTCGCCCCGATGCGCAATCGCTCCAGGACGTCGTAGACAGCATTCATCGTGCGGGGGTTATTCATGTAATCGCTCGACACCAGCGAGGTATCGAGGGAGCCCGGCGGGTTCGTATGGAACAACTGGAAGAGGAAATTCCTCTCGTTCTCAGCTGGTTCCCCCGCCGCCGCGCGCGGTTTGGTATTCCAGAAGAAGATGCGGTCGACCCAGAAATACTGGGCGCCGGGATTGGAGGAGATTTCAGAGAATTCCGGGCTCTCGACGTTCTTCGGCGAATTGATCGGATTGGGACCAACATGGCAGAAGGCGCAGGACATGCCGACACGATAGGGTCGCACGAGATCCTTGTCGTTGTAATATGAAGGATCGGTGTAGTAGCGCAGCGGATCCCAATGTTCGGCGGCCTTGCTGTCGAAATCGGGATTGGGGAAGAGGCGCAGGCCCATCACGCCCGTCGGCTCGCCGTAGTAGGAGCCGACCGGGATCTTCTTCTCTTCGCCCTTCACCTTGACCGTTGTGCCGCGCGAGCCGATCTGCACGCCGGGATAGCGGGTGTCCGCCTCGGCATTGCCGCCGAAACTGTCGGCAGCGCAGTCTTTCTTGCGCTGATCGAGCCACAGCCCCCAATGATCGGGATCCGCTCTCTCAGGGGTATTGTAGCAGGGTTCGTTGACCAGTCCGAGATAACGGAAGCGGTTGTCGCGGCCATAGGCCATCGTCGGATGGGACGAGATGGTCTTCAGCAGATCGAAGGAGCCGATCGTCGAGCGGGCGGCGAAATCCCAAAAGCGGTCGTTGCCGCCGGTCCAGACGATCCAGGCATTCTGCCCGCGGATCGCCGCCTGGCGGACGGCTTCCGGATCGAGCCCGGTGGCGGCGGCGACCTCCTTGATCTCGGCGGGATAATCGGCGCCGGCTGCCGGCGACAGCAGAAGGCCCTTGTCCATTGCCGCGAAGTACGGCTCGCCCGCCCCGGGAAATTCCGCGACAGTGCGATGCGCTGTCTTCGCCTCATCTTCGACATGGCCGAACTGGCTGGAATCCGGTTCGATCAGCCACCAGACGATGAGCGCAACCGCAGCAATGGCGACGACCGCGAGGGTGACGACGGCTGCTGCCGTCCAGGCGAGAAACCGCACGATGCGCTGTCTGACGTTTGCCATCGACCCCTCCTGATGGTCAAAGTGTCTTCAGATAGGAAAGCAGCTGCTCCTTCGCCTCCGAAGGCAAATCCGTGCCCCAGAGATGACCGCCATTCCCGTTGCCCTTAAGGTTCGTATCGTAGAGTGTGCCGTGCCGTTCCCCCGGCGTACCTGCTGCACTCAGGAAGCCGCCATTCTCGGCATCCACCAGATCGTAGCCGCGATAGAACTGCTTCGGCCGCTCGGCAGGCGGAAGAAGCAGGGCACGCAACGTCGGAACGCTGCCGTTATGCAGGTAGGGACCGCGCAGCCACAGGCCGCTAAGACCTGTGGCGACATAACCGTCGGTCTTCTGGAAATTGGCAAAACCCCAAGCATAACGCGGTTCATAGGCCGCATAGCGGTCGCGGGCTGCGGGGGTCCACATGTCCAGGCGATGGCGGTCCGTACCGAGCTCGACGATCGAGATCGGCGTCCGGTAGCGGGCGCCCTTGGCATCGTGGCAGACGGCGCATTGCGCGGTATAGATCGCACGGCCTGCGTCGACCGCCGCCGCATCGACATGATAGGGGTCGCCTGCCGGCTTGAGGGGAGAAAACGGTGACGGTGGCGGACCCTGCAGGCGGATGAAATCCGTGATGCGGCGCAGACCCTCTTCGGCCCCCCCGTAGGATTTATAGGTCATTCCGTCGCCGATCGCGCCGGAGACCACCGTCTCGTAGAGATCGGTCTGCAATCCGTCCCAGTGGAGTGAAAAGCGGCGCGTATTGGTGGCGGCGACATCGGCAAGCGACCACAGGGGCATCATGTCGGAATTGCCGATCGTGCCGTCGTCGGCAAGCCGGAGGTTCTGGAACTTGACCGGGTTGAAGGGATCGATCCGGCCGGGACCCCAGTCCGGCCTATCCTTCATCCAGGCGAAGCTCCGCCCCTGTTCCTGAAGGGCCGACCGGGTCGCGGGGATCAGAACGAACCGGTAGAGCGCCCGCTCCCAGACCGGCATGTCGTAGATCCTGCCGATCTCCGCCATCACCCGGTCGGCGGTGAAGCGCGGATCGGCGCCGACAGCGATCAGGAAGCGGATATAGGCCTGCGGGTTGACCCTGGTCCCTGGACCCGCCTCGACCAGCCGTGCCGGCTGGTCGGCATGGAGCCGGTAGCTGCCTTGGTGACAGAAGGCGCAGTTCGGAGCGACGCGCTCTATGACGCCGAGCGTTTTCACCGACAGGCCGACCGGAACCTCATCGCCAGCGCGCCAGTAGAGGCCGAAGGCGCCGTAGCCGTCCGCGCTGGCCGGCAGATGTTCGGGAAAGAGCTGCGGCAGGACCCGCCAGATCCAGTAGGGAATTCCCTGCGCTTCTTCGTTGCCGATCGAACCGTGATTGAAGACTTCTGCGAGATCATTCGTCCTCGGCTGGGCGACGGGCCGGAAGAGCAGGAAAAACAGCGCGAAGGCGCCGACGACGAGCAGGATCAGAACGGCGAAAAGCCATTTCCAGAAGGCACGCCTCATGCCTGTCTCCCTTCGGCGATGTTCTGCTCAAGCTTCAGGATGCGCAGGAGACAGAAGAGCGTCGCAATGCCGATCGACCCGTCGAGGAAGACGCCGGCGAGATAGCCGATCGGCTGGCCGAAGGCGAAGACGGCGAGAAAGAAGAAAACAGTGCCGAGCGTGCGGGAGGGGAAGACCGCGAGCCAGGCGAAAACGCGGTAGCGGTCGATATCGAGCGTCGCCGGAATGTAGAAGATCGACAGGATTCCGAGCAGCAGCCCTGCAAATCGCGGCCAGATCAGCTGGTTGACGGTGATGCCGAAGACGCCGAGGATCCATTCCGGACAGAAGATGAGCGGCAGGACGAAGGCGAAGTTCAAAAGGATGCCGATCCAGACGAGGACCGCATGCCGTGCCTTCCATTTGCTGAGCGATCGCGACTGGATCATAGCGTCTTCATATACTCGACGAGGGCGTCTTTTGCCGCATCCGGCAGCTCCGTGCCGTAGCGATATCCTTCGTGGCCGGCATTGCCATTGCCGGGCCGCGTCGTGTCATAGCGAAAGAGATCRCCGCCCGCCGACTGATCCGAACGATAGCCCACCCTGGCGAGATCGAACTCGTCGCTGCCGCGCAACCAGACGGACGGCCGCCTGGCGCTCGGCTCGAGCAAATCGCGCAAGGTCGGCACCGAGCCGTTGTGCAGATAGGGCGAGCGCGCCCAGATGCCGTCAAGCGGGTGGTTGGCATAACCGTCCGTCTTGTGGAAGCGGCTGAAGCGCCAGGGATAGCCTGCATAGAGCAGATTCTGCTCGGCGGCGAAATTTTCGGTATAGGAGGTCCAGCGCCCCGCGTCGGTGCCGATATCGGCGAGCGGAACCGTCTTGCCAAGTCGCGTGAAGCTCTGCCTGTCATAGCTGTAGTCCTTCGCATCCCTGAAGCCGTGGCAATCGGCGCAATAATGCAGGAACAGGGTCTTGCCCTCTCCCGCCTTCGCCTGATCGATGCCGGCTACGACGGGAAACGGCGGCGAAGGCAGATCCCACATCCAGTCCTCGATGCGCGCAATCGATGCCCGGTCGACCGTCACGGGCGTCACACCGGCGCCAAGTGCGGCGCTCAGGTTTCGTTCGGCCACGGAGTCATTGTTTCCGTCCCAATGGAGGTTCATGCCTTCGCGCGGGCGCTGGCGCCAGATGGCGGGATAGTCGGAAGAGCCGTTCAGCGCCGCGCCGCTGATATGGGCCTCGTCCATCGGAAAGTTGAACTGCAGTGCCTTGTAGGGGTTGAACGTGTCCACGCGGCCCGGCCCCCAATCCTCCTGGCGCTTGACGAAATCAAGCTGGGTGCCGAGATCGAGGAACGCATTCTTGACCCTGGGGAAGACCACGTGGCGATAGACCAGCCGCTCGAAAATATTGAGATCACCGCCGACCTTGGGGTCGTCGATCGTCGCAATCAGCGCGTCCGCGGTAAAGCCGGGATCACGGCCGACATCGATGAAGAAGCGAATGAATTCCTGCAGGCGCAAATTATTGGATGGCGCGCCGGGAATGAGGTGGCGAACCGGATCGCCGGCCAGATGATAGGTGCCGACATGGCAGACGGAACAGTTAAGCCAGACCCGCTCGATGCCTGAGACCACGCGGCGCGATACCCCGATCGGAAGGTCGTCGCCGGGCTTTTCGTAGAGGAAGCCGAAGCGGCCCCAGCCCTCCGGCCCGAGCTTGTCGGCATACATGACCGGCAATGCCTTGAAGACCCAGTAGGGTGGTCCTGTCGCCGTCTCGCTGCCGATCGAGCCATGCATGAAATGGTCGGCCTGGTCGCGGAAGGCGACGACATACTGATTGACGAAAACCAGGTAGTAGACGACCGCAAGCAACAGCAGCACGACGATCGCCAACCACCAGCGCCGACGCCGGGCGACTGCGATCTCGACGGGCGTTTTGCGGTCGTTGTCGCTGCTCATGAGTCCACTCCGAATGCGCGGGCGATGGCGCGTCTCAATGGAAGGTCGGCGGCTCGAAGACCGACATGACCTGCTTGATCATCTTGCCGTAGCGATCCTCGAAGTTCGTCCCGTCAAAGCGGCTGAGGTCGTAGCAGCCGAGCGGGTTTTCGAGATCGTTGAGCAGACACTTGTTGCAGTAGGTGCATTCCTTCTCGGGGCCGTTGTCACCGGCGAGGATCTTCGGCAGGTCGTTGTTGGCGATCAGCGGACGGGCCATGGTGACGCCGTCGCAAGCTTTCGAGCGGATGGCCTCGGCGATCCTGTCGGCGTGCTGGAAGCCACCCGTACAGAGCACCTTGATATCGGGATCGATCTTGCTGATCGCTTCGGAAACCGAGCGCGCATAATCGAGATTGATGCCTTCGATGACCTTGCCCCTGCGCCAGCGCCACAGCGCCTGGAAGGCACGCCCCAGGATCGGATTGGAAAAGATCGCATAGTTCATCGGCGCCCGCGTGCCCTGCGAGAGCATGCCGTCGTACCAGCGGTGAAGATCGTTCAGCGGCAGGTCGCCGGCCGGATTGCGCGGGTGCGGAAAAGTCGAGCCACTCGAAATGTGGAAGGAGTCGACGCCCTTGCCGCCGTCGAGCAGCATCGTGCAGATCTTCACGGTCTCGTCGAGCGTGTTGCCCTTCTTGATCCAAGGGTAGAGCCAGTCATTGTGGTCGACGCCGTTGATCTTCATCTGCAGATGGAAGTCCTGGCCGACCTCGCGTCGGATCGCCCTGACGATCTCGAGCACGAAGCGCGCCCTGCCCTCCCAGCCGCCGCCATATTCGTCCGTCCGATCGTTGATGCCGGAACTCAGGAACTGTGTGAGCAGATAGCCGTTGGCGCCGTGAAGCTCGACACCGTCGAGCCCCGCCTCACGGGCGCGGCGCGCCCCTTGCGCGAACTGCTCCACCACTTCTGCGATTTCGGGCTTCGTCATCGCCTGGGCTAGCAGGCCGTGGAAGTAGTCACTCTTATCGGTCGAACTCAGGCCCTTGTTGAACAGGTTCTCGACGCCGCCCATGTCCTGCTGGCGGCCGGAATGGCTGAGCTGCATGATGAACCGACAGTCATGGCCGTGGACGCGGTGGCCGACTTCCCGCCAGAAGGGAATCTTGTCGTCGTCGTCGATCATTGCGTAACGCACGAGGATGCGGCCGCGCACCGACACCGGCGTAAAGGAGGAAATGATGCAGCCGATCCCGCCGCGCGCGAACTTCTCCTCCCAGTTCAATCGGGCATTCCCGCCGTGACCATTATAGTCGTCGAACTGGCCGGAAATATTCGATCGAAACAGACGATTTTTGACGCGCAGGGAACGGAACGTCAGTTCGTTGAAGATAACCGCCGCGTTATCGGCATGTGTATACTGACTGTCCGGCTGCATGCGGGGCTCATCCAAAGTAACGTGCCGTGGCAACGAGAGAAAAGGAGAAGAAACCGAAATGCACTGCTGACTGTATAAGTATCAGGTGTGAGCGACGGTATTTCAATCCTATGTAGTTTGCAACTGGATTTGTGCTTGGAATGGAACTAGGTACTTGTGATTGCAAATTTCCCGTATCGCTGAACATTCAATGTCACGCGGTGTGTATCCAAGCAGCAATTTTCACAGCGTTTCTCGCATTTTCTGGTCCAATCTGGCACTGCTCCTCGGCCAAGAGCCCTACCACTTGAAGCCACTCCCGTTGGATTGATCGATCTCGTCAGCGCGGTGGTGTCTTGCAGCTTCCTTTGCCGGCTGCCTTGCCGACAAAAGAGGATCGGCAGCCGTGGCCTCGACCGGCGCTGCAATGTTGCGCAGGGGCGATGACCTCGCTGAGCGGTAGATTACGACGTCATCACGGGATCAGCTTATGAGTATCGAGAAATGCAAGCACCGCGCCTAAAAACTCTTCCGGCTGTTCCAGGTGCGCGAAATGGCCGCTTTGGGCGAAATGTACCAACTCCGAATTCGAACAGCTGTCATGCAGGTTCTCCCCCCATTTCGGACCGCATATGAAATCGTGATCTCCGACGAGAACAAGCGCCGGCACGGAAAGGCTCTGAAGTTT